>CALBMW010000930.1 GCA_937896275.1 uncultured Myxococcales bacterium | reverse complement strand
GGGGCGTTCGGCAGGTTGTGCCCGCCGACATCGGCGGCGAAGCCCTGGCCGCCGCGGTGGGCTCCGACGGCGCGCCCCACCTCGCCTGGTGGGATCTCTCCGCCGGGGCGCTACGGCACGCCGCGCGCGACGCGTTGGGCGACTGGGCGGTCGAGGTCGCCGTGCGCGCGCCGGTCCCGGTCAGCCGCCCCTTGGGCCTCGCGGTGCGCCCCGACGGCGCGGTCGACGTGCTGTTCCTCGACGCGCTACCGGACGCTCCCGGTGAGATCGGCCTCTTCCAGGCCACCCGCCGCGGCGCGCTCTGGAGCCGCACGCTGCTCACCGCGAGCGTCGACGCCGAGGCGGGCGCCCTTCCCCTGCGCGCCGGCGAGGACGGCGCGCTCTTCACGGTCTTCCCGAGGACCTTCGTCGACGCCGAAGGGGAGCGCCGCTTCGCGCTGATCTTCGGCCAGCGCCCGCCCACCGATGGCGCGGACCCGGGCTGCAACGGGGAGTAGCGCGCCTCGATCGGCGTCGTCGCCCCCCGGCCGGGTGGCGCCACCCTGCGGCTCACCTGATCCGGCCGCGCGCCTCAGCCTGCGTCGTCGCCCCCCACCAGATAGCGCAGCACCATCAGGCTGACCTCGTCCGACAGCGCGTCGAGCTCGGGGCGCTCGGGCGCGAACATCAGCGTGTGCACGATGCCCTCCACGGCGCTGACCAGGACGAACGCGGCGAGCGCCGTGTCCGTGATGCGCAGCCGCTCACGGTGTGCCTCGAGGTACACCTGCACGATCTGCCGCGACACCATGTGCACGCGCGTGATGGCCGGCAGGCCGAGGTGGGTCACCTGCTGCAAGATCGCGTCGTGGAAGGCCTTGTCGTTGGCGTGCGCCTCGAAGAGGGCGCCGACGTAGGCCCGCACCGCCTCGGCGAGGGGGGCGTCGATCAGGCTGCCCACCATGCGCTGCAGGAGCTCGACCTGCTCGTCGAAGTGGCGCTCGATGAGCGCGACGAACAGGGCCTCCTTGTTGGGGAAGTACTGGTACAGGGTGCCGATGCTGACGCCCGCGACCTCGGCCACGCGGTTGGTGCTCGCGGCGTCGTAGCCGCGCTCGACCAGAACCCGAGCGCTCGCCTCGAGGATCGCCTCGAAGGTGGCGCGGGCGCGGGCCTGAACCGGCAGACGGCGGGGCTGTGGGAGCGTCATGGGGGCCTCCGTGAAAAGCGAGTACAAATCTGAGCGATCGCTCGGCATTATAAACCGAGCATTTACTCAGATTCAACGGAGGCCCCCATGAACGCAGTCACCGAGTCGACCTCTCTGGCCCAGCGCCCGCGCAAAGCGCCCCCGAAGGCGCCTCTGCTCTCCGGGGGCGGCCTGCTGGGTCACGTCTTCTTCATGCGCGACGATCCGCTGGGCACCTTCCTCCACGCTCGCGAGGCCTGCGGTCCGATCGCCCGCGTCCGTCTGGGCCCGCTGACCGGCTTCTTCCTGTACGAACCCGCCGACGTCGAGCGCGTGTTGACCACCAACGCGGCCAACTACGGCAAGTCCACGCGCGGCTACGACAAGCTGCGGCTCCTGCTCGGGGACGGGCTCGTCACGAGCCAGGGCGAGCACTGGCTGCGGCAGCGGCGCATCGCTCAGCCGGCGTTTCTGCGCAAGCGCGTCGCGGGTCTGGCCGACCGCATGGTCGACGCGGCCGCCGACATGGCCGACGCGTGGGCCGAGCCGGCCGCGCGCGGGGCCGAGATCGACGCGCACGACGCGATGAATCAGCTGGCGTTGCGCATCGCCGGCGAGACCCTCTTCAGCACCGACGTCACCGGCGAGGCGGGCGAGATCGGCACCTCGATGCTGGGCGTGCTCACCCAGTTCAACCGCCTCGTGGCCAGCCCGCTGCCCTGGCCCGAGCGATGGCCCACGCCTGCCAACCTGCGCTTCTGGCGCGGCGTGCGCACGCTGCACCGCGTCGTGGACGGCCTGATCGCCGAGCGCCGCGGCCGGTCGGAGCAGCCGGCCGACTTGCTCGGCCTGTTCATGGACGCGCGGGATCCCGAGACCGGCGAAGGCATGACCGATCGGCAGCTTCGCGACGAGGCGCTCACCATGCTCCTCGCCGGGCACGAGACCACCGCCAACGGCCTCTCGTGGACGCTGCACCTGCTGGCGCAGTACCCCGACGCCGCCCGCCGCGTCGAAGCGGAGCTCGACCGCGTGCTGGCCGGCCGCCTCCCCACCGCCGCCGACTATGGCGCGCTCACCTTCACCCATCAGGTCGTGCAGGAGTCCCTGCGGCTCTATCCGCCGGTCTGGCTGCTGGCGCGTCGCGCGATGGCCGACGACGTGCTCAGCGGCTACCACGTGCCGCGCGGGTCGTTGGTGTTCATGAGCCAGTACGCCATCCACCGGGATCCCCGACTGTGGAGCGATCCCGAAGGCTTCGACCCCGACCGCTTCGCCCCGGACGCCCCCGCGCCCGGTCGCTTCGCGTACTTCCCGTTCAGCCGTGGGCAGCGCCAGTGCATCGGTGATCACTTCGCCCAGATGGAGATGGTGCTGGTGCTCGCCACCCTGCTGCAGCGCTACCGCCTGGCCTCGGTGCCGGGCCACCCGGTCGTGCCGGAGCCCAGCGTCACGCTGCGCCCGCGCGATGGGCTGCGGATGCGGCTGAGCCCCCGCGCGGCCTGATGTTCACCCATCTGAGGGACGACGCCATCTGATAAGCTGCCGCCGCGCTGAACCGCGGAGGCCTCGATGACCGTCCCCTACTGGCACGACACCACCCCGGACCACGAGCCCGTTCACGCCGACGTGCTGATCGTCGGGGCGGGC
The DNA here is from genome assembly GCA_937896275.1 of uncultured Myxococcales bacterium. Classification (GTDB taxonomy): domain Bacteria; phylum Myxococcota_A; class Bradymonadia; order UBA7976; family UBA1532; genus JACKDN01. The sequence goes on along the minus strand of CALBMW010000930.1, from coordinate 285 downwards.
ATCTCGGGCGCGTCCGTCGCGTGGTGGTTGAAGGACGCGGGGCTCGACGTGGCGGTCATCGACCGGGGCGACGTCTGCGCGGGGGCGTCGGGGCGCAACGCGGGCTTCGTGACCTGCGGCTCGGTGGAGCACTTCAGCCGGCAGGTGCGCACCCACGGCGAGGACATGGCGCTCGGCCTCTGGAGGTTGTCCCAGGAGAACCTGTCCCTCATCGAGGAGCACCTCGTCGCGGACGGGCTGGAGTGCGCCTTCCGGCGCGCGGGCACCTACTCGTTGGCCGGCGGC
>CALBMW010000929.1 GCA_937896275.1 uncultured Myxococcales bacterium | reverse complement strand
GCCTTCGAGATCTATGGCCGCTACCGAGGCGTCGGCCGCTCAATCAAGGCCGGCACCTACGCCATCGACGCCGCCTGGACGCCGCGCGAGCTGCTCGACCGTCTCGAGCAAGGCACCCTGCCGCCCCAGGTGCGCGTGACGCTGCCCGAGGGCTACAACCGCTGGCAGGTGGCCGACGCGCTGAGCGCCGCAGGGCTCGTGGATCGTGCCGCGTTTCTGAGACGCGTGGCGCGCGATGGTCTGGAAGGCCGTTTATTTCCGGACACTTACTGGTTTCGACTCGGTGCCGGAGATGACCTCGTGATCAGCACGCTGACCGACCGCTTCGACGCCGTCCTGGCCGCGACGCTGAAGGACGATCCGCGCGCGGCCGACCTGTCGAAGGCGGGCCCGGCGCGCCACCGGCTGCTGACGCTGGCCTCGCTGATCGAGAAGGAGGCGCGCACCGCGCACGACCGCCCGCTCATCGCGCGGGTGTTCGAGAATCGGCTGGCGCGTGGGATGAAGCTGCAGACCGATCCCACCTGCGTCTACTCGGACGAGCACTACACCGAGGTGCCGCACCCGCGACACTGCAGGGACCCGAACAACGCGTACAGTACGTACGTGATCCCCGGCTTGCCCCCCACCCCCATCGCCAACCCCGGCCGCGCCTCGATCACGGCGGCGCTGCACCCGACGGACACGCCGGAGGCGCGCGCGCTGCTGTTCTTCGTCGCGCGGCGGGACGGCAGCGGCGAGCACCACTTCAGCGCCACCCTGGACGACCATGAGGCCGCCACGCGTCGGCACCTGGGCCGCGACGGCGAACCTCCGAGGGCACCATGAGCGACGACGAGACCCCTCCCGGCGACGAGCCCGCGAAGAAGAAGCAGATCGTCATCGAGATGCAGGGCGTGGACAAGCGCCACCTGGCGCTGGTCTGGCAGAAGATGAAGCAAGGCGTCGAGTTGGTCGGCGACGAGGCCTACATCGGCCGCTCGCTGGCCGATCACCCCGAGTGGTTCCCGATCTTCGACACCATCGGCCTGCTCGAGGGCGAGGACGAGCTACCGGACGGTCAGAACCCCTTCGCGCACGTGACCTTCCACGTGGTCATCGGCTCGCAGATCTTCCATCGACGCCCGACCGAGGCCGAGATCTTCTACCGGATGCGGCTGCGGCAGGGCGACGAGCGCCATGACGTGATCCACATGATGATCAACGTGTTCCAACGCCACCTGGTGTGGGCAGCGCAGCACGCGCAGCAGACCGGCGGGAAGATGGACTTCGACCTCGCGGCCTATGGCAAGACGCTGAAGTCGCTGTGGCCGCTGAAGACGAAGCGACTGTGGCAGCGGTTGGGCCACGAGGGCCCCCCGAAGGCCCATGGGTGACGCTCAGGCGCCGCGGGCGGCGACCTGGGTCTCGCACCAGGCGACGAACGCGTCGCCGATGTCGATGCCGCCAAGCTGCAGGACCTCACGGATACCGGTGGGAGAGGTGACGTTCACCTCGGTCAGGTAGCCGCCGATCACGTCGAGCCCCACGAAGTAGAGCCCGTCGGCGCGCAGGCGCGGACCGAGCGCGGCGCACATCGCGCGCTCGCGCTCGGTCAGCTCGCTGTAGACCACGCGACCGCCCACGTGGATGTTGCCGCGGTGGTCGTCGGCCTGCGGCACGCGGAGGATGGCCCCCAGGGGCTCGCCGTCGACCAGGATGATGCGCTTGTCGCCCTCGCGCGCGGCCGGCAGATAGCTCTGGGCCATCACCCACCGCTGCCCGTCCTCGCTGAGGGTCTCGAGGATGCTGGCGACGTTGCGATCACCCGGCTCGAGCAGGAAGACGCCGTAGCCGCCGTGGCCGTCGATGGGCTTCACGATCAGCGGCGCGTCGCGGGCGGCGAGCCAGGCACGGACGCGCCGGGCGTCCCGGGTGACCATGGTCTCGGGCGTGAACTCGGGGAAGTGCAGCGCGTAGAGCTTCTCGTTGGCGAAGCGCACGCCCGACGGCCGATTGACGACCAGCGTATCCCGGCCCGCGAGGTCGAGCAGGTGAGTGGCGTGCAGGTAGGCCCGGTCGACGGGTGGGTCTTTCCGCATCCAGACCGTCGCGAAGCTCGAAAGGGGCAGATCCTCGGCCTCGCCGAGGGTGGCGTGGTCGCCCTGCACCGGCCTCACCTCCACCGGCGCGCAGCGCGCGTGCCCGCGGTCACCGACCGAGTAGAGGTCGCGCTGCTGGCAGTACCAGACGCGGTGACCGCGGGCCTGGGCCGCGAGCAGGAAGCCGAAGGTCGTGTCTTTGTCGATGCGGACGCGCTCGATGGGATCCATGACGACGAGGATGTGCATGGCGCGCACGGTAGCAGGAGATGAATTGGGCGCACATCCCGATCGCCGCCGCACTGCGGGGTCAGAGCCTGTCGGCGAATCGAAGCGCGAGCGAGGGCTCGCTGGTCGCGGCCAAAGCACCCACGGACCGCCGTCCGCCCCTCGGGTGAATACCGCCCCGAGGAGGGTGTCTTCGGCGCCGTGCTATCCTCGGCGGCCGCCCCCGGCCGCTCCCACGGAGTCTCCCGCCATGCCTCAGCCGACGTCCGCGCGGGCCTCGCTGGCGCTGCTCGCGTCGGCCACCTGCGTGCTCGCCGCCGTGACCTACGAGCCCAAGAACGATCCACTGCCGGTCCAAGCGGACTGGCACGCCCGCGCCGAGGCCTGGTTTGAGGCGACCGACGCCGAAGCTCGCAAGAAGGAGATGCGCGCTGCCACCAGCGCCCTGCGCCAGCCCTGCAAGTACTGTCACACCGAGGACTTCACCGACTACACCGAGCGCAAGCTGATCGGGCAGCAGATGATGGCGCTCAGCGCCGAGCATGGCGTGCCCTGCGGCGACTGCCACGCGGGCAAGAACACCCTCACGCCCCTTGGGGTCGACGCGCAGGCGATGTGGGTCGTCTCGCGCGAGCGCAAGGTGTTCTGCGACGCGTGCCACGTGAAGGGCACCCGCTTCGAGAAGCTGACGCGCAAGGGGAGACGCTTCAAGCCCGAGTGGAAGAAGCGCCGAGCCGTCATCCGCGCGGCCCCGGCCGGCGCCCCGCAGCACCAGGGCGCGGGCCTCGGCGTCG
>CALBMW010000928.1 GCA_937896275.1 uncultured Myxococcales bacterium | reverse complement strand
GGGCGGCGCGACGGCGCGCGCCTGCTCGATCTCGGCGAGCAAGCGACGCATGGTGCGGATGCGCGCCTCGACGTCGGCCCGATCGGGCCCGTCGGGGACCCGCGTCAGCTAGAGCTCGAAGTTCTCGATGGAGCGGACCCAATGCCCCATCTCCTGGTGCGCGCGCGCCAGGTTGTAGAGCAGGATGGGCGAGGGATCGAGCTTGTAGGCCCGCTCGAAGCGCTCCAACGCGGTCTGGAAGTCGCCGGCCTTGAAGGCCGAGACGCCTTGCTGATAGACGGCGCCGGCCTGCGCCTGCGCGTCGTCCGTCGGCTGGGCGAAGGCAGGCGCCGCGAGCAACAGCAGGACCAGGGCGCGACGCATGGCGGAACCCTAGCTGATCAGGAGCCTCCCCACAAAACCCGGACCGAGCGCCGGGTCGGGCTGCTCTCAGGCGGGGTCGTGGGGCAGCGAACCCCGCGGCGACCGCAGGTACTCGAAGGGCGTGAGCTGCACGAAGTTGCTCACGCGCGAGGTGTAGATGTCCGCGTAGCGCTCGACCTGCCGCGCCAGGTGGCTCTTGTCGTTGCCGGCGCGCATCAGCAAGCCCCAGCGATCGCTGCGCAGCCGGCTGAAGGCGCTCGCCGCGGGCCCGATGCGGGCGTCGACGGCCAACAGCTGCTCGCGCACCGCATGCGCGTCGGCCTCGATCGCCGCCGCGGGGCGGTCGCCACCGGGTCCATAGCCGTGCCGTACGCGCTGAAGCTCGAGGCGCAGGCTGGAGTAGCTGTATTCGAGGTCCTCCTTGTCGGCCATCATCTTCGACAGCGCGTCCTGCCGGTCCGCGAAGGCCTCGATCGCGGCGACCTCGTCCTCCATCTCGCGCATGATGAGGCAGGTGCGCCACCGCAGGACGCTCTTGGCCACGTTCACGTCGACGAAGATGTGGTCGCCCACATAGAGGATCTCGCCGCCCTCCAGACCCAGGCTCTCTTCGACCAGCGCCGCGTTGCCTCCGACGTAGCAGCCGCCGCCGCCCAGCAGGCCGCGGTGCTCCCGCAGCAGGCCGTCGTCGCCCACGACCTCGTAGGTGGGCGCGCTCGTCGAGAAGAAGCCGGGCTTGCGCGCGGCGAACAAGGACACGTCGAACAGCTCCCGCCAGGTCATCCCGCGGGGCAGGTAGCGGTCGAGGGCGAAGCCCAGCATGGGCGCCGCATAGGACCACTCACTGTTGGTGATGAGCAGGAGCTGCTTGCCGGCCTTCTTCTGGTCGAGCAGCGCCAGCGTCGTCTCGGGGTCCAGATCGATGAAGGCGTCCGGGTTGGCGATGATCTCGGCCTTCAGCTTGCCCTCGGCGTGGGCGCTGTCGAGCGTGCTGCGCACCACCGCGTAGAGGGCCCGGTAGCTCAACACGCCCAGCTCGCCCGCGTCGACCAGCTCGACGAGCTGGCAGTACATGCAGGCCTCGCTGATGCTGAACAGCGTGTTGAGGAAGACCCAGCGGTCGATGCGCAGGTCGATCAGCTCGCGGGTGTAAGCCTCTCGCTGGTCCTCGAAGCTCAGCGCCGTCGTGCCGTGGGCGGCCATCTTCACATAGCCGAAGCGGTTGGCCTTGACCAGGTTGCCCAACTCGAGATCGATGATCAGGCCCCGCGCCGCCATGTCGGGGTCGAAGGCGAGATCGCCGACCGGCCAGCCGCGCTTGAGCAGGCCCTGCTTCAGGTAATCGTAGGCCCTCTGCTCCCACCCCTCCATGCGGTAGTGCACGAGGGTGTAGTCCATGTCGTAGCCGATGGCCTTGATGCTGCGCAGGTTGAGCGTCCGATTGCAGAAGACGCCGCGGGGGTTGGGTCGGCGATGCATCGCCCGCCTCCAGGAAGGTATCCGCGCCTTGTACATCGCGCGGGGGGCCGCGGGCTACGAATCCGTCCCTTGGACGATCGATCGCGGGCTGTTCACGCCGTGGCCGGCCGTGGCCGGGGCGTGGGGGCGCTCACGCCATGCTGATCGAGTCGGGCAGCTCGTTGCCGTGTGCGCTCTCGCCGGGCACCGCCGTGCGGAGGTGCTCGCCGATGACCGCCAGCGCCGCGATGAGCCCTCCGGCGAGATCATCCCCCGCGAGGCCACGGCGCGCGGCCTCGAGGGCGGGCTCCCAGAAGGCGGGATCGGCGACGCCGGGGATGCCCGGCCCCGCGTAGACGGCGACCTTGCGATCCAGCACCGCGGCGTAGAGCAAGACCGCGGTCCCGTCGGCGGTGGCGAACATGCCGAGATCGCCGAAGACCTCCTCGGCGCGCTCGCTCGGATCGAAGCGGCAGCGAGCCTCGAGGTGCACCCGGACCTGGCCTCGGTTGCCACCCTCGGCCGCGCCGACCTGGGCGACCACGCGAGCCACCGCGGCCTCGTCGAGCCACATGGGGGACTTCTTGCGGAGGGACCACCACGCCATCCGGGCATCATGGTCCCCTCACCGCACCGCTTCAACCGTCCTCGGCGGCCGCGAAGAGCGAGCGCGGCAAGCCCCGCGCGATGGCGACCTCGAAGGCCGCCGAGCAGCGCGTCGCGATGCCGTCGGCGGGCTGATCAGCGTCGTTGAAGCAGGCCATGAAGACCTGCTCGCCGCCGTCGGCGGGGCCGAGGACGACGAAGCCCCGGCGGTCCGGCTCGACGGCCGCGTAGCGCGTCCCACTGAACGGTCGGCCCTCGATCGTGAGGCTGTAGGGCGCCACCGTCGCGGGCGAGCCGACCAGGTTGGTGCGCATCACGGCCTCGATGCTGTCGGCCCCGATGCCGGCAGGCGCGCGGCGGATCGAGAGGTGGAAGGTGGGGCAGGCGACGTCGATGGTCTCCGCGTCGCGGTGCAGCGCGTGGCAGCCGACGAAGACGGGGCGGCGAAGGTGCAGGGCGGCCAGCGGCGAGGTCGCGGGGGGGGGGCCGCAGCCCGCGCAGGCCGCCGCGCCCAGGGCCCAGGCCGTGATGGATCGCGCGCGCACGCCACGACCATAGCAGGAAGACCAGCGTCGACCGCAGGGGTCGCGCTGCGCGTTGCCGCCGCCCGGCCGGTGCGGTATGACGGGCGCCCCATGCGCCTGACCGAAGCCGTCATTCTGGCCGTCGACACCGAGACGACGGGCACCGATCCCGAGCAGGCCCGCATCGTCGAGTTGGGCGGCGCCTACCTGCGCGGTGGCGTGGTGCAGGACAAGCTGCTGCGCGATCGGGTCAACCCTGGCATCTACATCCCGGCCGGGGCGTCGGTGGTGCACGGCATCAAGTCCGAGGACGTCGCCGACGCGCCGCCCTGGGCCGAGATCGCCG
>CALBMW010000927.1 GCA_937896275.1 uncultured Myxococcales bacterium | reverse complement strand
GCGGCCGCTTCACCGGACGGGGCCGGGGGCGTGACCGTCGGCGGCTCGGGCGTGCCCGGCACCGGTGGCGCGGCGACGCCCGCCATCGAGATCGCCCGCACCCGCGGGCCCGACGTGGGCGGCGGCGACGTCGGCCCCGGTGGGGGGATCTTGGCCAGATGCCACCACGCCGTCTGCGTGCGCAGCGCGAGGCCGTCGGGCTGAGGCACCACCCGCTCCACCGTGCCGCCCACGGCGTCCGTCTGGTAGGTGAACCACCGCCCCTGATCGAAGACCGAGAAGCGCGTCAGAGCCTGGGGCTCGGCGCAGGTCGCCGCCACGCGACCGGCGACGCCGGCCACCACGGTCTGTACCTGGTTGCCGCACACGCCTTGCGCCGTCGTGTGCTCCACGATGGCGTCGTCCTTCAGGCTCAGGACGCCACGGCCGCCGGTCGCCACCCACAGCGTGCCGTCGGCCGACGCGCTCAGGTCGCGCACGGGCACGCCGTCGAGGACCACGCGCAGGCCGCCATCGTTGAACCAGCCCACGCTGCGCGAGGTGCCCACCCAAACGCCGCCCTGCAATCGCGGGGCGAGCGCCCGCACGCCGCCCGCCATCGGCCCGGCCGAGCTGCGCTCCCACTGACCCTTGGGCCCGCGCCAGGCGAGGCCGTCCGCCAGGCCCACGTAGAGCACGCCGTCGACGGTCGAGGTCAGCGTGGTCACGCCCGCGCGGGGCGCGCCCGAGCCGGTCTCGTCGCGGTAGGCGCCCGATTGCCGGTGCCAGCCGACCAGCCCCTGCGGCGTCAGGCCCCAGATCGAGTCGGCCGACACGAGGAGTCGGGTGATCAGCTCGGCGTCCGAGGTCAGCGTCCACGTGCCGGGCGTCGGACCCGCGGCCCGCGCCCCGATCGCTGTCGGTCGTGGTGGAGGTACTTCCTTGGGGACCGGAGGCGCACCGCAGCCCAGCGCCAGCGCGGCGACGACCCACCAGCTCGATCGTGCGATGGGGACCATGACCAACTCCTGCCCGTCGTGGTCGTTTGCTAACACACGCACCCCCCGCCAACAACGTCGGCGCGCTCGCTCCAGGCGGGGGGGCCGCGCGCGGCGCTCGCGCGGCGCCAACCGAGCCTCGGCCGCGCCGTTCTTCGACTGACGGTACGAATCCTGCTATCCAATCACCGCGTTATGCGGCTACCCGCGGCACCGCAAACGACACTGGAGGAGGCCCCCTGCCCCGCGTCGGCGCCTTGCTCGTCACGACCGTCATCCTCGCCGCGTTGTCCGCGCCCCGCGCCGCCACCGCCGCCGAGGAGGAGATCGGCGCGCCCGGCGCGCACGATCTCGTCGAGGCGTTGCGCGGCATCAACCAGCAAATGCGACGCGTGCAGCGCCTGCTGGGCGACGAGCTCGGCTTCGACACCCACACCGCGATGATGGAGCTCGGGCAGGCGCAGGTGGACTTCTTCGCCGAGGACCATCCGCAGGCCGCGCTCCGCCTCCTGCAGCTCGTCAGCCGTCCCGGCTTCCGGGACGAGCTGGCCTACCCCGAGGCCCTGTACTTCCTGGGCGAGTCGCTGTGGGCGATGGGGCTGCACAAGGCAGCCATCGAGCACCTGCGCGAGTCCCTCCAGCCGGTGCACCAGGCGCCGGGTGAGTTTCGCCGACGCCTGGCCCGCTACCTCGTGCGGGCCGGCGAGGTGGCGCGCCTCGACGAGGTGCGCGGGCACTGGCGCCGCTACCAGGGCTCACGCGCCGACGGCCCGCTGGGCGACGAGGATCGCGAGGTGCGCTACGAGTACGCCAAGGCCCTCTTCCGGGGCGGCGCGCTGGCCGAGGCCGAGGCGTTGTTCTCGGCCATCGACGAGGCGGATCCCTACTTCTTGCGGGCGCGCTACTTCATGGGGGTGCTGCAGTTGCGGCGCGACGACCCCAAGGCCGCCGAGGTCGCCTTCAAGCTGGCCCTCGAGGGCTACGACCACCTGGCGGGCCCTCCCCTGCCCCGTGACGACGAAGAGGCGAGCCTGCGCGGCCCCGACCGCGAGCTGGACATCAACGAGCTCTTCGAGCTGCCGGCCGAGTCGGTGGAGTCGGACACGCTGCAGCGCCGCATGGGCGCCCTCATCCACCTGGCGCTGGCCCGCCTCGCGGCGGCGCGCGAGGATGACGTCGTCGCATGGTTCCACTACCGCGCGGTGCCGCCCGGGGACGCCAACTTCGCGTCGGCGCTCTCCGAGGCCACCTACGTGCTCTTCCGGCGAGGCCACTTCGTGTGGTGCGCGCGCCTGATCGACCAGGCCCTCGCCGGCCGCGGCGACGACGTGTCGGCCGCGCAGCTCGGGCTGTGGCAAGCGCAGTTGCTGGCCAAGGGCGCCCGCTACGAGGACGCCCGAGCGCGCTACGAGGTGCTGGGCGAGGCCCTGCTCCGTCGGGCGAGCGACCTCGAGGCGGAGCTGTCGCAGGACCGGCGGCTGTTCCCCCAGGCGGTGCTGGCCTGGACCGCGCCCGACGACGCCAACCGGGCGCGGGCCCTCGAGGCCGAGTTCGTCGAGCAGGAGGAGTCGCTCGCCGAGACGCATGAGATCGCGGCGGCGCTGCAGGGCCTGCTCGACGACGCCGAGGCGCTGCCGCCGGTGCGCTTCGGGCGCGCGCGCCAGAGAGAGCTGCACGATCGGATGGACGCCTTCGACCTTGACCTGCGCCGCGCCGCCGACGCCGCGCGCACCGGCGGCGAGGTGCGCGCCGGCGGCACCCCGGTGACCGAGGAGGACGTCGCCCGACTCGCCCAGAGCGGCCGCCGCCTGCGGACGCGCCTGGAGCGCTTCGACCGCACGGTCGACACCTTCGACCGCACCTGGCGCGCCCGCATCCGCGCGGTGCTGGCAGCCGAGGTGCCCAACCTGCGCCAGTTGACGGGCGATCTGGGACACGAGCGGGCGTCGATCGAGCGGCTCGGGGCGGCGATGCGCACCACCGCGCGCACCAACCTCGAGAACTTCGCGGCCGAAGCCCAGTTCGGTCAGGTCGACATCGCCTACTGGCGCAAGGAGGAGATCACACGCCAGATCAGCGAAACACTGGAGGGCCAACGGCTCGAGCAGCTGCCGCTCGACGAGATCCAGCGGTCCCTCCCGAAGCCTCGCCCGAAGGCGGCGCCCGCGCCCGCGCCGCGCGACGAGGACCAGGAGGGGGAGCCCGACGGGGCCGAGGGTGGCGCGGACGAGGCCACGCCCGACGAGGCACAGGGCGCGACGCCTCCGGTCTCGGTGCGCTGATCGGACGGGGCCGATCCGTCGGCATCAGCCGCCGCACCGGGCACAGCCCCGGCAGACCTGCCGAACGCCAAGCCGCGAGCCTCGACGCCCGTCGCGATCCGATCGCTCGGGGGGACTTCGCGCCGATCAGGCGGGGGCCGCGACCGGCTCCCGAATGTCGTAGAGGTGGCAGGCCACGCGGTGCGCGTCGCCCCGCAGCGCCGGATCCTCGCGCACGCAGCGGTCGGCGATCTCGGGGTGCTGCTGCCGGGCCGGGCACCGCGTGTGAAAGCGACAGCCGGTCGGCGGGTTGATCGGGCTGGGCACGTCACCCTCGAGCACCACGCGGTTGCGGGTGCTCTCGACGTCCGGATCGGGGATGGGCACGGCCGAAATCAGCGCCTGGGTATAGGGGTGCCGCGGATCGGCGTAGAGGCTCGCGAAGTCGGCGATCTCGACGATCTTGCCCAGATACATCACCGCGATGCGGTCCGAGATGTGGCGCACCGCCGCCAGATCGTGCGCGATGAACAGGTAGGTCAGCCCCATGTCCTTCTGCAGGTCCTGCAGCAAGTTCATGATCTGAGCCTGGATCGAGACGTCGAGCGCCGAGATGGGCTCGTCGCACACGATGAAGCGCGGGTTCGTGGCCAGCGCGCGCGCGATGCCGATGCGCTGCCGCTGCCCCCCCGAGAACTCGTGCGGGTAGCGGCGCACGTATTGCGGGTTGAGGCCGCACTTGACCATCAACTCCTGCACGCGCCCCTGCTTCTCGGCCTTCGTGGCGCACAGCCGGTGCGTCACGAGCGGCTCGGCGATGATGTCGCCCACGGTCATCCGCGGGTTCAGGCAGGCGTAGGGATCCTGGAAGATCATCTGCATGTGGCGGCGGAACGGGAAGAGCGCCTTGTCGGTCTTCAGCGCCGTCAGTTCGGTGCCGTCGAAGGTCACCGTGCCCGCCGTCGGCCGGTGCAGCTGCAGCAACGCGCGCCCAGTGGTCGACTTGCCGCAGCCCGACTCACCGACCAACCCCAGCGTCTCGCCCGGCATGACCTCGAAGCTGACGCCGTCGACCGCGCGCACCCGCGCCACCTCGCGGCGCAACAGCGCGCCCTTGTAGATGGGGAAGTGCATCTGGAGGTTGTCGACGACCAGCAGCGGCTTCGGCACGACGGCCGGCGGGGCGGTGCTCATTCGACGGCCTCCTCGGCCGCGTGCGCCGCGGCGGGCGGCTGATCGCCCTCCCGCTGCAGCGGGTTGTGGCAATGCGCGTAGTGCGCCGCGCCGAAGCCGCGACGCTCGGGGTAGGTCTCACCGCAGACGTCGGTCGCATAGTCGCAGCGCGGCCGGAAGGGACAGCCGGGCGGCAGCTTCGTGACGATCGGCGGCAGCCCGCGGATGGACTGCAGGCGCGTGTGCTCGGTCTCGTCGACCCGCGGCACCGACTTCAGCAAGCCGTCGGTGTAGGGGTGCGCCGGCGTCTTGAACAGCGGCCGCGCCGCCGCGTACTCAGCCACCTTGCCCGCGTACATGACCAGGATCTCGCGCGCCATGCCGGCGACCACGCCCAGGTCGTGCGTGACGAGGATGACCGAGGTGCCCACCTTCTCCTTGAGGTCGCGGATGAGCTCGAGGATCTGCGCCTGGATGGTCACGTCCAGCGCGGTCGTGGGCTCGTCGGCGATCAGCAGCTTCGGCTTGCACAAGAGCGCCATCGCGATCATCACGCGCTGGCGCATGCCGCCCGAGAACTGGTGCGGGTACTGGTCGAAGCGCCGTGACGGATCGGGGATGCCCACCATCTCGAGCATGTCGAGGGCGACCTTGCGCGCCCGAGTCCCCGACATCTTCTGGTGCAACTCCAGCACCTCGGTGAGCTGCCGGCTGACCTTCAGGAAGGGGTTCAGGCTGCTCATGGGGTCCTGGAAGATCATCGAGATCTCGTTGCCCCGCAGCGCCAGCAGCTGCTTCTGCGACACCTTCAGCAGGTCGCGCCCCTCGAACATCACGCGGCCACCGGCGATGCGGCCCGGGGGCGTGGGGATCAACCGCATGATCGCGTTGCAGGTCACGCTCTTGCCCGAGCCCGACTCCCCCACGATGCCCAGCGTCTCGCCCCGGCGCAGCTGAAAGGACACGCCGTCGACGGCGCGCACGATGCCACCGTCGGTCTTGAAGTGAACCTGAAGGTCCTCGACCGACAGCAGGATGTCGTCGCTCATCTGATCAATCCTTCCGCCCCTGCGGGTCGAGAGCGTCGCGCAGGCCGTCGCCGAGGAAGTTGAGCGACAGCAGCGTCACCGCCAGGGCGCCGCCCGGGAAGATGATCAGCCAGGGATACTCCAGGTAGGCCTTCGCGCCCTCGGCGGCCAGCGATCCCCACGAGGCGAAGGGGGCCTGCACGCCCAGGCCCAGAAAGCTGAGAAAGGCCTCCTCGAGCATGACCGCCGGCACGGTGAGCGTGCTGTAGACGATGATGGGCCCCAAGGCGTTGGGGATCAGGTGCCGAAAGATGATCCTCATCTTGGACACGCCGATGGCGCGCGCCGCCTCGACGAACTCACGCCCCTTCAGCGAGATGACCTGCCCCCGCACGATGCGACTCATCGTCAGCCACTGCACCGCGCCGAGCGCCAGGAACAGCAGGTACAGCTTCTTGTCGGCGGGGATCTCCTGGAAGATCACCATCAGCAGGATGACGATGAACATGAAGGGCAGGCCGTAGAGCACATCGACCGCGCGCATCATGAAGTTGTCGACCTTGCCGCCGAGGAAGCCGGCGGTGGCCCCGTAGATCACCCCGATGAGGAAGCTGACCATGGTGGCGATGAAGCCCACCATCAGAGACACGCGCGCCCCCTGCACGCAGCGCGTCAGCAGATCGCGACCCAGCTCGTCTGTGCCGAAGCGGTGAATCTCCGGGATCGGCAGGCCTTGGAACTCGGCCTTCGAGAGCCTCCGGTCCTCGTCCTGGTCGAACTTGTCGATGAAGTAGCGGACCTCGCTGCTGGGCATCACGTCGGTCAGATCGCCGGCCTCGGCCTCGTCGGGCGAGATGAGCGCGTCGCCGTCGAGGTCGAGCGCGGCGATCGTCTCGACGGCGTCGTCGCGGATCAGGTTGATGGGCGCGTCGGCGATCTCGTCGGGGTCGAGCTTGCCGCTGCCGTCGTGATCCATCCAGGCGAACTGCAGGACGCGCATCGCCCCCGAGATCTCTTTGCGGTTGAGCAGGGCGTCCGGCCCGGCGAGCTCGTCGAAGCGCGCGGCCGAGGCCCGGTCGACCCGAAAATGAGTCTCGGGCACGCTGCGGGCGCCGGGCGGCTTGGGCTCCGACGCGAGGTGCTGCTCGTCGAAGCGGAAGCGCGTGACGTGCTCGCTGATGAAGCCGAAGGCCAGCGCGATCATCGCCATCAGCGCCACGATCGCCCCGCCCACCAAGGCCGCCTTGTTGCGCAGCAGCCGCCGCCAAGCGTCCGCCCAGAGGCTGGTGCCCTTCTCGACCGTCTGCGGGGCCTCAGTCATAGGTCACCCGCGGATCGAGCAGCGTGTAGAGGACGTCCACGACCAGGTTCAGCAGCACCAGCAGCGACGAGTACAGCACGATGGTGCCCAGCACGAGGGGGTAGTCGCGGTTGAAGGCCGAGTTGACGAAGTGCGAGCCCAGGCCGGGGATGTTGAAGATGCGCTCGATCACGATCGAGCCCGTCAACATGCCCGCGAAGGCCGGCCCGAGGTAGCTCGCGACGGGGATGATGGCGCCCTTCAGCGCGTGGCGCACCACCACCATCGTCTCGCTCAGGCCCTTGGCGCGCGCCGTGCGGATGAAGTCCTGACGGATGATCTCGAGCATGCCGCCGCGGGTCAGCCGCGCCACGTAGGCCCCGTAGAAGAGGCCCAGCGTCAGGCTGGGCAACAGGCTGGTCTTGAGATGGGGCCACAGCCCCGCCGCGGGCCCGTTCCAGTTGGCCGCGTCGAACCACTGAAGCTTGATCGCGAAGATCAGCACCAGGATGGGGCCCATCACGAAGTTCGGCACCGACACGCCGGCCATGGCCCCGGTCATGGGTCCATAGTCCAACCAGGTGTTCTGTTTGAGCCCCGCGAGCAGTCCGATCGGCAGGCCGATCAGCAGCGCGATGACCATCGCCTGAAGGCCCAGGATCAGGCTCACCGGCAAGCCCTCGGCGAGGATCTCGTTCACCGTGCGGTCGGGGTACTTCATCGACGGCCCGAAGTCGCCGCGCGCCATGCTCTGGAGCTGCAGCGCGTACTGCTGCCACACCGGCTTGTCGAGGTGGTACTTGGCCTTGATGTTCTTCTCGACCTCGGCCGGCAGCTTGCGGTCCCGGTCGAAGGGGCCGCCCGGCGCCGCCTTCATCACGAAGAAGGACCCGGTGACGATGATGAAGAGGACGAGCACCGAGCTCAGGAGTCGGCGCAGGATGTAGCGGACCAACGCGGGCCTCCGGGATCAGGAGCTTGGGTGAAGCGGACGGCCGTGCGAGCGCCGGTTCGGACTCGGCCCTTGCGCGCCGGCGGTCGCCCCGGGGCGGGCCGTCGGGGCTCGACGCCCGGTCAAGTCTCCACGCTCGGTCAAAGCTCGACCTTGAAGTAGCGCGCCATGTGGATGCCCTGCAGGTGCGGCGTGTAGCCCTTCAGCCAGGGGCGCACCAGATCCTGCTTCACGTAGAAGTAGATGGGCATGGTCGGCACCTCATCGATGAAGATCTTCTCGGCCTCGGCGAGCATCTGCAGTCGCTTGGTGGCGTCGGCCTCGCGCCGCGCCCCCGCGATCAGCGCGTCGAACTTCTCGTTGCGCCAGTTGGTGCGGTTGTTGGGGTTGTCCCCTTCGAACAAGGACAGGAAGGTCATCGGATCGAGGTAGTCGCCGATCCACGACGATCGCGTCACCTGGAAGTCGCGGTCGTGCTGCTTCTTCAGCAGCACCTTCCACTCCATGTTGTCGAGGTCGCACTGGATGCCGAGGTTCTTCTTCCACTCTTGCTGGATGAACTCGGCGACGAGCTTGTGACCCTCGAGCGTGTTGTAGCTGATCTGGAAGGTCGGGAA
>CALBMW010000926.1 GCA_937896275.1 uncultured Myxococcales bacterium | reverse complement strand
CCGTCGGCGCCCGCCTCGCGGCCGACGACGCCTACCGCAAGGGGCTCGAGCTGTCGCCGCGCGACCGGCGGGGCCAGGCCGGGCTCAATCAGGTGCAACGACTCCCTCGATGAGCGGCCCCACCTACTTCCTGAGCGACCTGCACGTGCGCGCCCCCGACGACGCTCGCACCGAACACGTCCTGCGCTTCCTGCGGGCCCGCCGCGGTGAGGCCAGCGCGGTGTACCTGGTGGGCGACGTCTTCGACTTCTGGCTCGGCTACCGGAGCGCCGTCTTCCACGCCTACTTTCCGCTGCTGCGGGTCCTGGCCGAGCTGGTGGAGGGTGGCACGCGGGTGGTGGTGTTCTCGGGCAACCACGATCCGGATCCGGGCGATTTTCTTCAGAAACTCGGCATCGAAGTGAGCGACGGTCCGCTCGACTTGACGCTCGGCGGGCGGCGCGTGTGGGTGGAGCACGGCGATCTGATCGATCCCCGTGGGGCGCTGCGGCGGCTGGTCTGCCGATCGGCGCGGCACCCCTGGGTGCGCGGCGCCGCGCGCCTGTTTCATCCCGACCTGGCGTGGCACCTGGCCAGCCGCTACGCGCGCGCTCACCAGGAGGCCTACACCGAGGCGATGCACCCCGGCCTGGTCGACGACTTCTTCCGGCGCCGCGTGGCGGCCGGCGCCGACGTGGTGGTGGTGGGGCACTACCACCGGGCCTTCGTGCACCACGCAGACCTTGAAGGCCGCCCGCGAGCGCTCTTCGGGCTCGGCGACTGGGTGGCCCAGCGCACCTTCCTGCGCGTGGACGGCGATCGCTTCGAGCTCATGCGCGACCGGGGGCCGGACGCCGCGCCCGCGACCCTGCCCCCGGGCGACCACGGCCCGGAGGACGGGGTGGCCTGACCGGCGCCCGCCCCGAGCGCCCCATTGAACCGCGCGGGCGGCTGGGTTATCTCCCGGGCTCCCCGTCTCCTTCGGAGGGTCCCCTGCGCCGCATCCTGGCCATCGTCACCGTGCTGCTCGGCCTGTGGGTCATCGACGGGTGGCTGACCAAGGACGGCTACGCGGGCTGGGAGCGCAACTCGGTCCGCAACAGCGAGCGGCGCTGGGATCCGCGGCCCAAGGCGGGCGCCGTCATCCTCGGCTCCAGCACCTCGAAGGACTGGCTGCCCGCGAGCCTGGTGGAGCGGCTGTTGGGGCTGCCGCGCGGGCAAGTGGTCGACGCACACATCAACGGCTGCCACCAGGGCTGCACGTGGGCCGAGGTGCGCCGGATGTTGCAGCGCGGTCACCACTACGACGTGGCCTTCTTCGGCACCAACGCCTTCCAGCTGTGCGAGTTCGCCCACAGCAAGCGGGTGCTGCAGCAGGCCCTGATGGTGCCCCGCGTCGACGTGCCGCGCCTGTTCGGCATCTACGCGCACGCCGAGCAGCCGCTGCAATACGTCGGGCGGTTCGTGGGGATGCAGATCTCACAGGCCTACGGCGACACCGCGTGGGTGCAGGGCGAGTTCCTGCGGCGCCTCGCAGGCCCGGGCAAACGCGGACAATCCCACCGCTGGGCCCGGCCGCGCGGGCCCGCTGGGGAGGCGCCGCCGACCTGCGACTTCGACGACGACGCGATCGCGCTGAAGCGGGCCTTCAGCGAGGGCCTGCTCGACGACCTGCAGCAGCTCGCCGATCACGTCTACCTCATGCTGCTGCCCGACCGGACGCTGGGTGACCCCGAGCCGATCCGCCGGGCCGCCTGGGAGAAGCACGTCGCCCTGCACCGCGCGCTGGCGGACGCCCGCGAGGGGGTCACGCTGATCGATCTGGTGACCGACGGCGTCACGGATGTGCGCAAGTACCGCGACGGCTTCCACCTGAACAACCGGGGCATCCCCGACCAGCAGCGCCTGTTCGAGGCGCGGCTGCGCGCCGTGGGCGCGGCGAAGACGACGGCCGTGTCGGCGCCATGATCTTCACCACGCCGCAGTTCGTCGTGTTCTTCGTCCTGTTCTTCGCGGTCTACCTGTCGGCCCCGGCGCGGGCCCGAAAGGTGCTGCTGCTGCTGGGCAGCTACGGCTTCTACGGCAGCTGGAACGCGAAGTTCCTGCTGCTGATCGTCGGCTCGACGCTGCTGGACTTCTACGTCGGCCGGGCGCTGGCCGACGCCCTGGACGCGACGCGGCGCAAGCGGCTGGTCACGCTGAGCGTCGTGCTCAACCTGGGCGCCCTGGGCTTCTTCAAGTACTTCGACTTCTTCGTCGAGTCGGCCGTCAGCGGCCTGGCATCGCTGGGCGTCGAGGCGAGCGCGCCGGTCCTGCACGTGCTGCTGCCGGTGGGCATCAGCTTCTACACCTTCCAGACGATGAGCTACACGATCGACGTGTACCGCCGGACGCTGGAGCCGACGGACTCGCTGCTGGACTTCGCGCTGTACGTCTCGTTCTTCCCGCAGCTCGTCGCCGGCCCCATCGAGCGCGCGAGCCACCTGCTGCCGCAGATCGCCCGTGTGCACGAGGGGCTCCCCGCCAAGGCCAACGGCCTGCTGCTCATCGCGCTGGGCTGCTTCAAGAAGGTCGTGATCGCCGACAACGTGGCCGCGCTGGTCGAGGCCACCTACACCGATCCGAGCGCCGTGCACGCGCCGGCGCTCTGGCTGGGCACCTACGCCTTCGCCATCCAGATCTACTGCGACTTCTCGGGATACTCGGACATCGCGGTGGGCCTGGGGCGCCTGCTGGGGCTCGACATCATGCAGAACTTCGCGTCGCCCTACGCCGCGGCGGGGCCAGCCGAGTTCTGGCGGCGCTGGCACATCTCGCTGTCCTCGTGGCTGCGCGATTACCTCTACATCCCCCTCGGCGGCAACCGCGGCGGCTGGTGGCGCGTGCGGCGCAACCTGCTCCTGACCATGCTGCTGGGCGGCCTGTGGCACGGGGCCGCCTGGAACTTCGTGCTGTGGGGGGCGTGGCAGGGGCTGCTGCTCGTCCTCTTCCGCCCGGACTGGCTGCGCCGCCTGGGCGAGCGGATCGAGGCCCGCCCGGTTCGCCGCGTGATCTCGCAGGTGGTCCGCCGCCTCGTGTTCTTCCACTTGGTGTGCATCGGCTGGGCGCTCTTCCGGGCGGCCTCGCTGAGCGACTGCCGGATCATCGTGGGCAAGCTGCTGAGCCCGGCGGCGCTCGACCTGGGGGCGTGGTTGCCCGAGGTGCGGGCCAGCGGCGAGGGGCCGTGGCTGTGCCTGATCGGCGCTTCGATGGCCGCGCTGCTGCTGGTGCAGAACCTCTGGCCCCATGACACCGGGCGGCTCGCCGACCGCCTGGGCCGGGCCCCCTTCGCCCTGCGCTTCGCCTGCGTGGCCGTGCTGTTGTATGCCTGCATGGTGTTCGCCCCCGAGCGGCCCCCACCCTTCCTCTACTTCCAGTTCTGACCTGGTTCTGACCTGCAGCTTTCAGTTCTGACCTGCAGCTTTGACGTGGTCCTGATCCGAGCACGGCGCTCGCAGCCGGGCCCGAAGCCCCCGAGAGGCCCCGCCATGTCCGAAGACGACATCCTCTACCTGGTCGACGGCTCCGGCTTCGTCTTCCGCGCCTACTACGGCCTGCGGGCGCCGATGACCGCCCTCGACGGCACGCCGACCAACGCCGTCTTCGGCTTCACGCGGCTGCTCATGAACCTGATGCGCGACCGAAAGCCGAGCCACCTGGCGGTGGCCTTCGACCCGCCCGGGCTGACCTTCCGCAACGGGATCTACCCGGAATACAAGGCGAATCGGATCGAGCGTCCGCCCGATCTGCTGGCCCAGTTCCCCCTCTGCCGCGAGGCCGTCACGGCCCTGGGCATCCCGGTGGTGGCGACCGACGGCTTCGAGGCGGACGACGTCATCGGCACCCTGGCGCGGCGCTTCGCCGACCGCGGCCACAAGGTGCTCATCGTCACCGCGGACAAGGACTTCATGCAGCTCGTCGGCCCGCACATCGCGCTGTGGGACGGCCGCGACAAGGAGATCGACCGCGACGCCGTGATCGAGAAGTTCGGCGTGCCCCCCGAGCGGGTCGTCGACGTGCTCGGGCTGGCGGGCGACAGCTCCGACAACATCCCGGGCGTGCCGGGCATCGGCCCCAAGACGGCCACCAAGCTGCTCCAGGAGTTCGGCGACCTGGACACGCTGCTGGCCAACGCGGGCAGCATCAAGGGCAAGCGCGGCGAGAGCCTGGTGGCCTTCGGCGATCAGGCGCGCCTCTCGCGCCGACTCGCCACCATCCGCGAGGACGTCCCGCTCGAGCTGGACGAGGCGGCGCTGACCGTGACGCCCCCCGATCCCGAGGTGCTGGGGGCCTTCTGGCGGCGCCTGGACTTTCGGCAGTTCCTCGGCGAGCTCGGCGAGCTGACGCCGGTCGCGCAGGAGGATCTCGCGCTGGAGCACGCCGAGTACCGCACCGTGCTCGATCTGGCCGGCCTCGACGCGGTGTTGGCGTCGGCGCGCGCCGCCGGGCAGCTGGCGCTCGAGCTGTGGACGACCGACGAGAAGTCTCACCGCGCCGATCTGGTGGGCGTGGCGCTGGCGTGGGCGCCGGGCAAGGCGGCCTACGTGCCGCTCCGGCATCAGTACCTGGGCGTCCCCGCTCAGCTCGAGACCACCGACGTGCTGGCCCGCCTGCAGCCGCTGCTCGCGGATCCCGCCGTGCGCATCGCCGGCCAGAACACCAAGCGCGAGCGGCAGGTGCTGCGCCGCCTGGGCGGCATCGAGATCGCCGGTGTGGACGGCGACGTGCTGATCGCGGTGGGCATGGTCGAACCCGACCGTCGCAACATGCAGCTCGACCGTCTGGTGACCGACTTCCTGGGTCGCAAAGCCGCGCACGCAGCGCCCAGCGGCAGCAAGGCCCCCCCCCAGCACGCGCTCGACGTCGAGACGGCCACCGCGCGCGCCGCCGAGACGGCCGACGTCGTGTTGCGACTGGCCCACGTGCTCGGCAACCGCCTCGAGGCAGAGGGCAGCGCCGCGGTCTATCGAGACATCGAGCTGCCCCTCGCCGACGTGGTCGGCCGGATGGAGGCCCGGGGCATCCGCATCGACCCGGCGCGCCTGCACGCGCAGTCGGAGCGCTTCGCGGTCCTCATCTTGGCGCTGACCACCGAGATCCACCGCGCCGCCGACGGCGCCTTCAACATCGACAGCCCCAAGCAGCTCGGCCAGGTGCTGTTCGAGCGGCTGGGCCTGCCGGTCGGCAAGAAGAAGCAGACGGGCTACAGTACCGATCAGAGCGTGCTCGAGACCCTGTCGCCGCGGCACCCGCTTCCGGGTCTGGTGTTGCGCTACCGGCAGCTCACGAAGTTGCGCAACACCTACCTCGAGACGCTCCCCAAGATGATCGATCCCGAGACCGGGCGCGTGCACACCTCGTTTCATCAGACCGGCGCCGCCACCGGTCGGCTGTCGAGCAGCAACCCCAACCTGCAGAACATCCCGGTGCGCACGCCGGAGGGCCGCGAGATTCGGCGGGCCTTCATCGCCGCCGACGGGTGGAAGCTGATCAGCGCCGACTACAGCCAGGTCGAGCTTCGGCTCCTGGCGCACTACTCCGAGGATCCGGGGCTCATCGAGAGCTTCGCCGACGGCGCCGACATCCATCGCCGCACGGCCGCCGAGGTCTTCGGCGTGCCCGAGCCCCTCGTGACGCCCGAGCAGCGCACGCAGGCCAAGGCGGTGAACTTCGGGCTGATGTACGGCATGAGCGCCTTTCGCCTGGCCAACGATCTGGGCATCGAGCGCGGCGCCGCGCGCGCCATGGTGGACCGCTACTTCGCGCGCTACGCCGGCGTGAAGCGCTACTTCGAGGCCGCCGTCGAGGACGCCCGCGCGACGCGTCACAGCCGCACGCTCTTCGGTCGCACCCGGCCGCTGCCGCACATCCACAGCGACGACCGCACCCTCCGGGCCCAGGCCGAGCGCCTGGCCGTGAACACGCCCATCCAGGGCTCGGCGGCCGACATCCTGAAGAAGGCCATGGTCTCGCTGGACCGGCGGCTCGCCGCGGAGGGCCTGGCCGCGCGCATGTTGCTGACCGTGCACGACGAGCTCGTCGTCGAGGTGCCCCACGCCGAGTTGGGGCGCGTCCCCGAGATCGTGCGCGAAGAAATGGAAGGCGCGGCCACCTTGCGCGTACCGTTGCGCGTGGATCTGGGCGTCGGTGATGACTGGGCCGAGATTCACTGATCGCGAGGACTCGGGAGACGGTCGCGCACCCAAGGCGCGCCCCGCCCCCCGAGGATCACGCGCCACCCGAGCGGAGAGACGACGGGCGCCGACCGCGATGAGCGACACCAAGCGACCACCGCCCGACGGCGACGACCACGCCGGGCCGGGGCTCTCGGCGACCGCGACCTCGGCCGCGCCCACGCCCGCGCTGTCGCTCGCGCGCACCCGGGACGTGCAAGGAGAGCGGCTGGCCGGTCTGGTGCGCATCGCGGCCAGCCTGAACAGGACGCGCGATCCGAGCAAGGCCATGCGCATGATGGTCAGCGAGGTGTCGAACCTGCTGGACGCCGACCGCACCACCATCTACGAGCTGGTGCCCTCCGAGCAGATGCTGCGCGGCCTGGCGGTGCAGGGCGAGCACAGCCTGCAGGTCGGCGTGGGCCTGGGGGCCGGCATCGCGGGCATGGTGGCGGCCACCGGCAAGGCCATCAACCTCAAGGACGCCTACCGGCACCCCCGCTTCGACCCCCGCTTCGACAAGCACACCGGCTACCGCACGCGCTCGATGCTGGTGGTGCCGATGCGCAACCCCAAGCGCGAGGTCATCGGCGTCGTGCAGGTGCTCAACAAGCGCGACGGCTACTTCACCGTCGAGGACGAGCACCTGCTGACGGCCCTGGCGGCGCAGGCGGCCATCACGCTCGAGGCCCTGCACCTGCAACTTCAGCTCAACATCTCGAACGCCGAGCTGCTCGACGCGTCGCGGCAGCTCGAGCAACGGGTCAACGAGCTCGAGCTGCTCTACGAGAACGAGCGGGCGATGGCCGACGCGCACCACCTCGACGAGCTGGTCGGCAGCGTGCTGAGGGTGGCGGTGGGCGCGACGCGGTGCGAGCACGCCGCGCTCTTCCTGCCCGACGTCGAGACCGGCCAGGGGCCCGCGTGGGTGTGCTCGGCCGATCCGGCCGAAGCGCTGGTCGCGCTGGCCGTGGTGGAGGTCGGCGACGGGGTGCTCGGCGCGACCGCGAGCCGGGGCGAGGCGCTGACCCTCTCGACCGCCAAGGCCTTCTTCAGCCTCGGCGTCCCCCCCCACCTGGGCGGTGACAGCCGCATCGTCGTGCGTGACGCGGTGACCGCGCCGCTCGTCGACGGCGGCCGCACCGTCGGCGCCCTGGCGCTGATCAACCGGCACGCCGCGCCCGATCGCGACGACGAGGCCGATCAGCGCCTGGCTGTGCTCCTCGCGGGGCAAATCGCCCGCGCGGTGGCCCGCATCCAGGAGCAGGCCTCGGCCCAGCAGCGGGACCGCATGATGACCATCGGCCAGATGCTCGGCGGCGTGCTGCACGATCTGCGCGGCCCCATGGCGATCATCAGCGGCTACACCCAGCTCATGGCAGACACCGAGGAGCACGCCGAGCGCGCCGCGATGGCGGCCCACATCCGGCGCCAGGTGAACCTGTTCAACGACATGACGCGCGAGGTCATGGGCTTCGTGCGGGGGGAGCGCACGGTCTTCGTGCGCAAGGTGTTCGTCGACAAGTTCGTGCGCGCGGTGCGCGAGACGCTGCAGCCCGAGTTCGAGGAGCGGGGCATCAGCCTGACGGTCGACAATCAGGGCGTGGACGTCGCCTTCTTCGACGAGGCGAAGATGATGCGCGTGGTCACCAACATCGCCCGCAACGCGCGGCAGGCCATGGGCGACCACGGCACGCTCACCTGGACGCTGCGGCTGGGCGAGCACGGCGAGACGGTCTTCGATCTGGCCGACGACGGGCCCGGCGTCCCCGAGCACATCCGCGAGCGGTTGTTCGAGACCTTCACGACCTCGGGCAAGGCGGACGGCACCGGCCTCGGCCTGGCCATCGTGCGGCGCATCGTCCTGGACCACCACGGCACCGTCTCGTTTCGCACCGAGACCGGCGCGGGCACCACCTTCACCGTCGTGCTGCCCGCTCGCGAGGCGGCCGTGGAGTCGACGTGAGGATCGTGGCCGCCCTCGCCGCGGGGCTGCTGCTCGGCTGCCGCGACGCCCCCGCCCCACCCGTGGCGACGCCCCCCAGTGCCCCGACGGACGCGGCCGTGGCGCGGGACCTGGCGCCCCCCGACGCGGGCGTGGCCCTGGT
>CALBMW010000925.1 GCA_937896275.1 uncultured Myxococcales bacterium | reverse complement strand
GATCAACAACGCCGGCCTGATTCGTCGGCACCCGGTCGACGGCTACCCGCTCGACGACTGGCACGCGACGCTCGCCCTGAACCTGACCGCCCCCTTCGTGCTGGCGCGGGCCGTCCTGCCCGCCATGCTCGAGCGGGGTCGGGGCAGAATCGTCAACGTCGCCAGCATCGCCGGCACCCTGGGCACGCCGGGTGCCGCCGCGTATTGCGCCACCAAGTGGGGCCTCATCGGCTTCACCAAGGCCCTCTCCGAGGAGGTCAAGGCGGGCGGCGTGGTCGTGACGGCGCTCAACCCGGGCAGCGTCGACACGCGCATGCTCGCGGGCAGCGGCTTCGAGGCGAAGATGAGCCCCGAGGACGTCGCCGAGGCCGTTCATTTGCTCACGATCGCGCCGGCCGCCATCGCCGGCGCGGCCCTCGACCTCTTCGGGTGAGCCCATGTCGATCGAGACGCTGACCGCACCGCAGGCCGCCGGCCGCCTCGCCGCCCCCGAGGCGCCGCTCCTGCTCGACGTGCGCACGGGCGCCGAGCTGGCGCTGGCCCGAATCGAGGGGGCCCTGCACATTCCGATGGACACGCTGCCGGGCCGCGTGGGCGAGTTGGACCCTGCCCGCCCGACCATCGTCATCTGCCACCACGGGCTGCGGAGCATGCAGGTCGCCCGCTGGCTGGCCCATCAGGGTTTCGAGGCCGTCGCCAACCTCACCGGGGGCATCGAAGCCTGGAGTCGGCTCGTCGACCCGACGGTGCGGCGCTATTGAGAGCCGGGCCACGGAGCCCGCCACCTTGCCAGCGGGCCCCGCCGCCGCTACTTTTCCACGGCGACACGCGCACCCGGCACGTGACGCACCGGACTACTACAGGAGCCTTCATGGCGAGCCGCCAACCCGCACCGACCGGCGAGCACGTCGCCCTCACCGCCCAAAACGGTGACTACGCTGCGTCCCGTCCGCCGATTCGGGGGCACTGCGAAGCGCCCGAGCGGCTCGAGGCCTTCCTCCACGCCCTCGAGGCGGCGCGTGGCAAGAGGCTCCTGATCGTCATCAAGGGGCACCCCGATCCAGACAGCATCGCCAGCGCCATCGCGCAACGGCACCTGTCGGCCGAGTTCGAGATCGAGTCGACGATCGTCTACTTCGACCAGATCAGCCACCCCGAGAACCGCGCGCTGGTGAAGAGCCTGGACGCGGACCTCCGGCAGTACCGGGAAGACATGGATCTGTCGGCCTTCGACTATATGTCCTTCGTCGACACCCAGACCGCGCACCTGCCGGTCCGCGTCGCACAGCCGCCGGCCATCCTCACCTTCGTCGATCACCACAAGTACGTCGGGGGCTTCGAGTCCGCCTTCACGGACATCCGCGAGGACGCGGGCGCCACGAGCAGCATCTACGCGGAGTACCTCGAGCACTCCGGCCTCGGCCTGCGCATGGGCAACTCGACCGATGCCCGCCTGGCCACGGCGCTGATGCACGGTATCCGCACCGACACCGACAACCTGCTGCTGGCGCGTCCCATCGACTTCCGGGCGGGCGCCTACCTGCGGCAGTTCATCGACGGCGACCTGCTGCGCCTGATCAGCAAGCAGTCGATCACGGCGCGCACGATGGAGATCATCCAGCGCGGCCTCAACAACAAGGCCATTCGAGGCACCTTCCTGGTGGCCGGCGTCGGCTTCGTGCGCGAGGAGGACCGTGACGGCATCGCGCAGACCTCGGACTTCCTGCTGCGCCACGAGGGCATCGAGACCGCGGTCGTCTTCGGCATCGTCAACGGCGACGTGGTCGACGGCTCGCTGCGGACGAACAGCCCGACGATCGACCCCGACGGGTGGCTCAAGACGCTCTTCGGGGCGGACTCGGCCGGTCGCCACTATGGCGGCGGCCGTCGCAACAAGGGCGGCTTCCGCATCCCCCTCGGCCTCTTCGCCCGGTGCCGCGACCGCGAGGCGCTCTGGGCCATCGGCAAGAAGACCATCGAGGATCTGGTCTTCGAGAAGATCGGCGTCGAGAACGAAAAGTCCGAGGCTAGCTGAGCCCGGCCCCCCCGCAGCGACCCCCGCAGCGACCCCCGCAGCCTCCGCCCAAGAATCCTCGACCCGGTCGCTCGGCGTCTGAATAGAGGTTGAGAGGTCGCGTCCGTTGCGCGCCGCGCGGGGCGGAGCCTATGCTCCCCGCGATTCTGCACCGAGCCAGACGAGGAATCACGATGCGCCGAGCCCATTCACTGAAGACCGTTGTGGCGATCACCGCCGGCCTCGCGTTGTCGGCATGCGGCGGTGGCCCCGCCTTCGTTCGCGGGAGCGAAGACCCCGAGCTCGACGAGTATGCGATGTCCACCGGACTCGATAAGAAGGACCTCGAGAAGCTCTTCGACGAGAACGCCAAGAGTCTCCTCGACAGCGGCGCCATGCGACGCTGGAAAGACCAGGCTCAGGGCGGCAAGGAGCCGACCGTCGCCATCTTCCCGGTCGTCAACGAGACCAGCGAGCACATCGACAGCCAGCTCCAGGCGCTGCTCTCCAAGTTCGAGACCCAGCTGGTCAACAGCGGCTACGTCACCGTCATCAGCCACGAGCGCCAGCGCATGCTCGTCGACGAGCTCGCCAAACAGCAGTCCGCGGCCTTCGACCCCGACAAGGCCGCGCAGCTCGGCAAGCAGCTCGGCGCCCAGTACTTCGTCACGGGCAAGGTCTATGACTCCGCCGAGAAGAGCGGCGACGAGCGCCGGGTGCAGTACTTCCTGTTCATGCAGGCCGTCGACGTCGAGACCGGCGCCATCCGCTGGCAGAACGAGGCGAACCTCACCAAGGGCCTGGTCAACTGATCACGGTCCCGGCGCGCGAGACCGGTCGACCATGAGCCCCTTCCGCCAAAGCCCCCTCGTCCTGATCGGCGCCGTCCTGTGCGGCGCGGTGCTGGCCGGGTGCGGCGGCTACGCCGGCACCAGCGAGGCCTTCCGAAGCGCGCTCACCAAGGGCGCGCCGAGCCCCGCCCTCGAGCGCGTAAACGAGGCGCTCGGCGTGCAGCGGGCCGAGGATCTGCCCAGCGAGCCCACCACCGACACCCCACTCCTGCTGCTCGAACGGGCGACCATCCTGCAGGCCCTCGGCCTGTACGAGCTGTCGGCCCGCGACTTCCAGTCCGCCGATCAGAACCTCGAGGTGCTCGACCTCACCAGCGACACCGCCGGCGACATCGGCAAGTACCTCTTCAGCGACGACGCCACGCTCTACAAGGCGCCGCCCCACGAGAAGTTGCTGCTCAACACGCTCAACATGATCAACTACCTGGCCCGGGGCGACCTGAACGGGGCGCGCATCGAGGCCCGACGGCTGGTGGTCAACCAGAAGTACTTCGAGAACGCCGGCGCCGAGGCACGCGGCATGTTGGCGCTGGGCAACTACCTGGCGGGCTTCGCCTTCGAGGTGTCGGGCCGCCCGGACGAAGCGGCCCGACACTATGGCGACGCGCTGGAAGCGGGCGGCATACCCACCCTGCTGGAGGCCTCGCGGCGCCTGGTGGCGCTCGGCGCTCGCGATCCACGGCTGAAGGAAGCGGTGGGTGAGCCGGGCGAGCCCCCCCCGCCGAGCGAGGACGGCGAGCTGCTGGTCCTCGTCCAGACCGGTATGGCGCCCTACTACGTCCCCGAACGCCTGCCCATCGGCGCGGCCGTGGTGGCCGCCAGCAACCCGGGGCGCGGGGCACGGCTGTCCTCGCAGGACCGCGCCCGAGCCAATCGCTTCGCCGCCAAGGGGCTCCTCAAGTGGGTGAATTATCCGCGCCTGACACGCGTCCGCGCGGGCCGCGGCCCGGTCGGTGTCCAGATCGACGGCCGCGGCATCGAAGACGCAGTGGCCCTGGATGTGAGTGAGCGCGTGTTGGCCCAGTACCAGCAGATCGAAGGCAGCCTCATCGCGGCGTCCCTCACGCGCCTGCTCACCCGCACCGTGGCGGGCGAGGCCACCGAAGCCATCACCAAGAAGAGCTCCGGAAACGGCCTCGCAGGCCTGCTGCTCGGCCTCGCCGTCGAGGGCGCGCTGACCGCCGCCGACACCCCCGACACCCGAAGCTGGGTCTCCCTCCCCGATCAGGTTCACCTGAGCCGACGCCGAGTCCCCCCGGGGGATCACACGATCGAGGTGCGCTACCGCGGGCGGTCACGCCGGGCCACGGCGCATGTCGCGCCCGGCGGTTGGGCGGTCCTCAACTTTTCCGATCTACGCTGAACGGGAGGAACGATCATGAAGACGCGCAGACTGCAGGTGTTGCTCGTGGCCGCGATGACGCTGGGCGCGACCGGCTCGGCCTGGGCCCTCGACGCGTGGCGCGACCGCCGCGGGCTGTTCTTCGGCGTGGGCGTGGGCGCCGGCTCGGGCAAGAGTGACTTCAAGGGCGCCGACAGCCACATCGGCTACCACCTGCGCGCGCGCGTCGGGGGCGGCGTCAGCAAGGAGCTCACCCTCGACGCGGAGTTCGGCTGGCACGCCGCCAGCTTCGAGGAGGGCACCTCGGACGTCTCCAACAGCATCCTCACCGGCCTCGTCGCGGCCAACTACTTCGTCTACGAGGGCCTCTACCTGCGCGGTATGGGCGGCGTGGCGCAGCTGAACACCGACTTCGACCCCGGCGACAGCAGCGGGGACACCGGCCTCGGCGTCGGCCTCGGCCTCGGCTACGAGTTCTTCGCCTCGGCCAATCTGGCGGTGGGCGTCGGCGGTGACTACCGGCTGCTGCACTTCGACGACTTCGACTTCACGTTGATCAACTTCGGGATCACCGCCACCTGGTACTGAGTCGCACGTCATGCTGCTGGGCGGCCCGAGGTGGCCCGAACGCGGCCCGGTGGAGCCCTGAGCGCGCCGATTGACAGCGTTGCCCGCGCGGCTATCCTTCCGGGCCCAGACGCCCCGGAGGACACCATGGCCGCCCCCACACGCATCGCCGAAATCCAGCAACGCCTCACCGAGCTGCGCGGTCGCCTCCTCGAGCTCGGGAGGTATCTTTGACGCCCCACGCAAAACAGAGC
>CALBMW010000924.1 GCA_937896275.1 uncultured Myxococcales bacterium | reverse complement strand
GGGCACCATCGACCTGGGTCTGGCCCCCTTCATCAGCCGCGCGCTGAAAGAGGCCGAGGGGGCGGCGGTGGTCATCCTCGACGTCGACACCTTCGGCGGGCGCGTCGACGCCGCGGTCAAGATCCGCGACGCGCTGCTCGACGCCAAGGTGCCGACCGTGGCCTTCGTCGACCGCCGCGCCATCAGCGCGGGCGCGTTGATCAGCCTGGCCACCGACTACATCGTCTTCACGCCCGGCGGCAGCATGGGCGCCGCCACCCCCATTCAGCTCGAGGGGGGCCAGGCCAAGGCGGTGGGTGAGAAGATGGTCAGCTACATGCGCTCCGAGATGCGCTCGACGGCCGAAGCGAAGCACCGGCCCGGCATCCTGGCCGAGGCGATGGTCGACGCGGACGTCGAGATCCCCGGGGTCAGCGAGAAGGGGAAGCTGCTCACCCTCACCACCGACAAGGCCCTCGAGGTGGGCATGGCCAGCGCCACCCTGAGCACCCTCGATGACCTGATCGCGGCCCTGGGGCTGGCCGACGCCGAGCGCGTGCGTCCGACGACGAACTGGGCCGAGAAGGTGGCGCGGTTCCTGACCGATCCGGTGGTGAGCGGTCTGCTCATGTCGCTGGGCATGCTCGGCCTGCTGCTCGAGTTCTACACGCCGGGCTTCGGCTTCGCGGGCGGCTTCGGGCTGCTCTGCCTCGTCCTGTTCTTCGGCGGCCACACGATGGTCTATCTCGCGGGGTGGGAAGAGGTGCTCCTCTTCGCGCTCGGGCTCGTCGCGTTGGGGCTCGAGATCTTCGTCTTCCCGGGCTTCGGCGTGGCGGGGGTCCTCGGCATCGCGCTGGTGAGCGTCAGCCTGATCATGGCGCTCGTCGGCCTGCCCCTGTCGACGTCCTGGGACATCGGCGCGGTCAAGAGCGCCGCGGCGACGGTCATGCTGTCGTTGTCGGCCACCGTGCTGGGCATGATCGTCCTGATGAAGGTCCTGCCGCGCGCGCCCATCGCCCGGCGACTCGTGCTGAGCACCACGCTCGGTGACAAGCGCGGCGATCAGGCTGCCGAGAAGGGCGAGGCCGAGCTGAGCGGGCAGGCCCCCGACGTGGCGCTGCGACGCTTCCTCGGGCGCGCCGGCGTGGCCGCGACGGATCTGCGCCCGGCCGGCAAGGTGCGAGTGGACCGCGATCTGCTCGACGTCGTGAGCAAGCACAGTTGGATCGAGCGCGGCACGGCCGTGCGTGTGGTCGAGGTCGAGGGCGTCCGCGTGGTGGTCGTGCGGGACGACGAGGTGGCCTGACGCGCGTCGGGCATGCGAAGGAGTGCGGGATGACTGACGGAGTGATGCTTCTGGTGATCGGCGTCGCGGGCCTCCTCGCGGTCGGCGTTTTCTTCTACTTCGTTCCCGTCGGCTTGTGGGTGGCGGCCACCTTCTCGGGCGCCGGCGTGAGCATCGGCCAGCTGGTGGCGATGCGCCTCCGCCGCGTGCCGCCGCAGTTGATCGTCAACCCCCGCATCTCGGCGGTGAAGGCGGGCCTCGACCTGTCCCCCCACCAGCTCGAGGCGCACTACCTGGCGGGCGGCCACGTGGACCGCGTGGTCTACGCGCTGATCTCGGCCCAGAAGGCGGGCATCACCCTGGGCTTCGAGCGCGCGACGGCCATCGATCTGGCGGGTCGCGACGTACTCGAGGCCGTCAAGATGAGCGTCAACCCCAAGGTGATCCAGACGCCGAAGGTCTCGGCGGTGGCCGCCGACGGCATCCAGCTCACCGCGATCGCCCGCATCACGCTGCGGGCGAACATCGAGCGCCTCGTGGGCGGCGCGGGCGAGGAGACCATCCTGGCCCGCGTGGGCGAGGGCATCGTCACCACGATCGGCTCGGCGACGAGCCACAAGTCGGTGCTCGAGAACCCCGACCTCATCTCGCGCAAGGTCATGGAGAAGGGCCTCGACTCGGGTACCGCCTTCGAGATCCTCTCCATCGACATCGCGGACGTAGACGTGGGCTCGAACATCGGCGCCAAGCTGCAGATCGATCAGGCCGAGGCCGACAAGAACATCGCCCAGGCCATGGCCGAGAGCCGCCGGGCCATGGCGGTCGCGGTGGAGCAGGAGAACAAGGCCCGCTACCACGCCATGCGCGCGAAGCTGGTCGAGGCCGAGGCCGAGGTGCCCCTCGCGCTCGCCGAGGCCCTGCGCAGCGGCAACATCGGCTACATGGACTACCTGCAGATGAAGAACATCGAGTCCGACACCGACATGCGGACCCGCATCTCGCACCTCGGCGAGGAAGACGGACCCAAGACGTGAGCGACGGCGTGCAGCGACGACTGCATCGGCTGCTGCCGGCCGACGAGGCGTGGGCCCGCCGCTTCGTGCTGTCCCAGCTGCTCGGTCCGCCTGCCTCGGTGCTCTGGCGGCGAGGTCGGGGCCCCTCCCCCGTCGGGCCGCCGCGGCCACGCCCCGCGCCACCGCCCCCCGACGATCCGTAGGCGGCTGTGGACACCTTCCAGAAGATCGTCGTCTTCATCGCGGTGCTCCAGGCGGTCCGCGCCGTCGTCGAGCGCCTGCTGAAGGGCAGGGGCCAGGCGGCGCCCGCGAAGAAGGCCCCGCTCGCTGGGGCGGAGGCGACCGCGGCGCCCTCGCCCGAGGCGCTGCTGGCCTGGGGTCGGTCCTTGAGGGATCGTCTGGTCGAGGCCGTGGCCGAGGGCGACCGGATGCAGGCCAAGGCTCGGGCGCTGGCCGCTGGCCTCGGCCACGCCGCCGGCCCGATGGGGCGCGTCCGGGACGCCTTGAGGGACGCCGATGAGGCCCTCGAGGCCACCCTGGGCAGGCTGCGCGCCCAGTCCGAGGTCGCCCTGTCAGGAGACACGCTGGCCCTCGTGGAGTTGGCCCTCGCACCGGACGCGCTCAAGCGCCTGTTCGAGCAGATGGGGTTGGCGCGCGCCCGCATCAACGCGCTCGGCCGCCTCGCCGAGTGGCGCACCGATCGCGCGCTCGCTGACGCCATGGCCGACGCCGACGCGCTCGCCGGCGCCCTGCTGCGCCCCATCCAGCGCTTCGCGGATGCCCACGACCTGACCTTCCCGCGCCTCGCGCCCATCTGCGCGCCCGCCGCTCCAGGCGCTGAGCGCGTCCTCCACGGCCTGTTCCCCGAGCACCCGATCGTGTTCGTCCCCGACGACTTCGCCGACGATCTGCGCCGGTGGCCCGCGGTCGCGCACGAGGTGGGCCGGGTGATGTGGTGGTCGCTGGAGGGCTTCGCGGCCGAGCTGCGGTCGATGGTGCCGTCGACCGAGCCCGCCTGGCTGCCGCAGTTGCACGGCCGTCGCCTGGTCTTCGACTTCTACGCGGCCTTCCGCGAGTGGCTGCCCGTGGTGGTGGCCGACGCCCTCGCCACGCTGCTCTTGGGCCCGGCGGCGCTCCGCGGCATGGTGCACGCCCTCGCGCGACCTGATGATGCGGACAGCGTGCTCCGCGTCGGCACCGGCGGCGACGGACGCATCGTCGCGGCGCTGCCACCCGCGGATCTGCGAGTCCGCCTGAGCGCCTGGCTGCTCGAGCGCATCGGCTACGAGGTCGAGGCCAAGGAGTTGCTGCGTGGCTGGGACCGTCAGCACGGCGCGCCGGAGTTGCTGCAGGTGCCCACCCTCCATGGCGAGGAGGTCGCGGCCCCCACGCGCCTGTTCGTCGAGGTGGGCGCCGAGCTGCTCGAGGCGATCTACACCACGCGGCTCGACAGCCTGGGCGGTGACGACCTCACGGCCGTGCACGACCTGCAGCTGCGCCCGGGGCTGTGGGCCAAGGTCCAGGCGCGCGCGCGCGATTTCGACCAGGGTCGTGCGTTCGTGGACGATCCGCGCGTCGTCATCGCCGCGGCGATCGAGGCGTCCGAGCTCTCGCGTGGCTCACAGGCCAGGCTGGTGCGCGCAGCGCGGGCGGCCATCATCGGCGAAGGGCAGCGTCGCGAGCCGACGCGCCCGCGCCCGCCCCCGGCTCGGACGCTGGGCGTCGCGCTCGACGTGGACGAGGTCGCCGACGCCGTCATCCTGGCCGAGGTGCTGAGCCCTCGCTTCCGCAGGGCGCGCCGAGCGCATCGTTGAAGCAGAGGGCTCTACTGGCCACCGCTCATACTGGCCAGCGCTCCGGTGGCCAGCGCTCTGATGGCCAGCGCTCTGATGGCCAGCGCCTTACTGGCAGAGGAAGGCCAGCGCGTTGCCCTCGGCGACACAGAAGGGTGAGCCCTCACCACCGGCGCGCGGTGCGCAGCAGAAGAAGGCATCGGGGCAGAGCAGGGCGTCGTTGCAGTCGAGCAAGCAGAGGTTGCGGCGGTCTGCCTGGCTGAAGCGGCGGCAGCTCTCGTCGTCGGTGCACGCGCGCTCGCTCTGGCAAACCACCGGCATGTTGCCGCCGTCGCCCCAGCTCGACACGGCGCGGTTCTGGCCGCCGATCCGTTGGCACTCGCCCCGGACGCAGGCCTGCCCGTCGTTGCACTGCATCGCGTCCAGACACTGCACGCACTCGCCCGACGCGGGATCGCACAGGCCCTCGTTGCAGTCCATGCCGGCGCATGGATCGTTGCACGCGTTCCGCTGGGCGCACACCTCGATGTCCCGGTTGTCGCGCCGCACGACCACGCACTCGCCACCCGGCGGGCAGGCCCCGGTGATCGCGCACTCGATGCCGCAGAAGCGCCCGGCGTTCTGATAGTTGAGGCACTGATAGCCGCTCGGGCAGTCCTCCGCCGCCTGGCAGGCCCCGCAGGTGCCGGCGTAGGGATCGACGCACGCCCCGGTGCCCTGATCGCACCGCGCCCCATCGGGGCAGGCCACGCCCGCGCACGCGTCCTCGCAGGCGCCCGTCGCGACGTCGCACGCCGCGTCGGCCGCGCAATTGCGAGGGCTGCACACTGCCTCCGCGCAGGCCTCGCAGGTGCACGTCGTGTTCATGTCGCCGCGGCACACCAGCGCCGGGGTCGCGTTGATCGCCTCGACCTCGCACGTGGTGGGATCGATGCGGGCGACCTCCCACAGCGTGCGGTCCCCGTTCGAGGCGCTGCGCAGGGCGCGTGGACCGAAGCGCACCGGCGGCG
>CALBMW010000923.1 GCA_937896275.1 uncultured Myxococcales bacterium | reverse complement strand
GTGGCGGACAGGCGCGGGCGGCTCCGAGGCTGGGGTCGGGATGGCCACCGGTCGCGGCGCGGGTGGGGCGGGAGCGGCGGGCCTCGCGCGCTGCTCGGACGCCCGCGCGGAGAGCTTGTCGCGCACCTTCTCGGCGAGGCCGTCGAAGGCGACGGTCGCCACGATCGAGTCTTCCTCGGTCGAGCGCGGGGATCCCGGCTCGTCGAACAGCTCACCGCCGTCGAGCTCCGCGGCGTCGGGCTCGTAGTCCTCGATGGGGCCGTCGCACTGCGGGCAGACGTTGGTCTGAGCCGTGGCGCTCGGGTCGACCTCGAAGAGCAGTTCGCAGTGGAAGCAGGCCTTGTACGCCAACGCGCCCCCCCGTCGAAACGGCGACTCTACCATAGGGCCGCGTCGGCGCGAACTCCGCCCGTGACGCGCCGCGGCAACGCGACTACCATGCCCGACCGTGCGACGTCCGCTCCGAGTGGTGAGAGGAGGCGCCCGCTCCGGCGGGCGCTTCGGCGCGGGCGCGTGGCCCCGGCCGACGCCCGGCGCGCAGAGGCTCGCGGTCGCCCTGACCGTGCTCACGGCGCTGGCGGTGTGGAGCCCTCGCGCCGTGGTCCAGTGGCTGGTCGTGGGCCCGTCGACCTTGCCCGACCTGCACCTGACCGCGCTGCTGACGAACGCCCTGGTGGCGCCGCCCGCGCCCATCTTTCGCTTGCTGATCTTCGTGGCGCTCTTCGCGTTCATGTTCCAGCGCGAGGTGATCGCCGCGTGGCACCGCGACCGCAACCGTATGGCGGTGGCCGCGGCCGGGGCGCTGGGCGCCCTCTGGCTGGTCAACCTGTTCGTGCTGCCCGGCTGCGGCTGGGGCTGGGCGGCGTCGGCGATCGCGATCCTCTGGTTCGTGACGGCGGTCGAGATCCGTTGGGGGATGCGGCGCACGTTGATCTTCTGTGGCGTCGTGGGGCTCGCCCCGAGCCTCACGGTCGCGCTGCTGGCGTGGCTGGTGCCCGGCTCGGTCCTGCCGCTCCTCGGCAGCCAGCCGGCGCTGCCGGACGTCCCGGCCGACATGATCACCGGCGTGCTCACCGCCTGGTGCCTGCTCAATGGCCGGGCGCGCCTCGCGTTCCTCAACATCGAGGCGCGACAGGCCGTGTGGGTCCTCGTGGGCCTCGGAGTCATGGACATGATCCTCTTCAGCGTGATGATGGGCATGGCGTCGCTGGCCGCCATCGCGGCGGCCTGGATGCTGGTGACCGGCCTCTGGCGCCCGCGCCACCTCACCGACCGCTTGCGCCTGCTGTTCATCGATCGTCGGCTGGCCCGCCGGCGGGCTCGCATGCGATCGGGCGGCGGCCGCTTCAACCGAATGGGGGTGACGCCGTGAGCGCGACCACTGACCGACCCTGCCCCCAGTGCGGGCGGCAGGCGGCCCCCCGGCGGGAGAACCGCGACGCGCCCTTCTGCTCGGGGCGCTGCCGGGACATCGACCTCGGCAAGTGGTTCGGCGAGAAGTACGTGATCAGCGGCCCGGCGCTCGATTCGCCGCCCATGGACCCCGGATCGCGCGAGGACGACGATTGAGCGGCCCCCGCCATCTTTGTTCGGCCCGCGAGCCGTGTGCTAGCATCCGCCCGGACGAGCGGCACCCGTGCGCCCGGGGCGCGGGGGGGCTAGGAATGTACAGGCCGGCGATCTTCGTGATCGTGGGCGCGAGCCTGACGCTGGCTCCGCTCCCGACTCACGCACAGCCCGAAGGCGCGCCGCCCGGCGACGCGATCGCGGCCGCGCCTGCGCCGACCGGCGACGCACGAGCGCGCGCCGCCTACCAGCGGGGCGTCGCGCACTTCAAGGCCAAACGCTACGCCGAAGCCATCGGCGAGTTCACGCGAGCCCAGCGCATGGATCCCAGCCCCGTCCTGCTGTTCAACATCGCGCGCGCGTTCGAAGAGTGGGGCAACTACGAGGCCGCGATCAGGTACTACCGGCTCTACCTCGAGGCCGCCCCCACGGCGCCCGACGCCAAGGCGGTGGCCGACGGTTTGCCCGCCCTCGAGCGGCTCGCGGCGCAGTCGCAGCAGGGGCGCGAGGTCGAGCTCGTCGTCACCAGCCACCCCGACGGCGCGACGGTGTTCATCGACGGCCGCGAGGCCGGCCAGACCCCGCTCAAGGCCCAGGTGGCGCCGGGCAAACACTTCGTGGTGCTCGAGCGCTCCGGGTTCGCGCGCAGCCGATCCGAGCTCGCCCTGGACGAGGCCCCGGTTCACCACGACGTGACCCTGGTGTCGATCGCCGCGCCACCGCCGGCGGGCGAGGGCGGCGGCAAGGTGGGGGCCTGGGTGCTGATCGGCGTGGGCGGGGCCCTGCTGGCAGGCTCGGCCATCACGGGCTCGCTGGCCCTCGGCAAGTCGGGCGAGCTCGACGACATCGACGCGGGTACCAAGCGCTCGAGCCGGGCCAACTACGACGGACTGCAGGAGGACGGCCAAGCGCTCGCCTACGCCACCGACGGGCTGCTGCTCGGCGGGCTCGCCAGCGCGACCACCGGGCTCGTGCTGCTGCTGACCGGCGATGACACAGCCGGCCGCGCGCCCGAGGCCGCGGCGATGACCCCGGCGGCGTGGCGATGAGCGAGAGCCTGCCCGTCAACGACTCGCTGATCGGCGCGACCGTCGACGGCGGCCGCTACGAGATCGTGAAGCT
Source organism: uncultured Myxococcales bacterium (assembly GCA_937896275.1). Classification (GTDB taxonomy): domain Bacteria; phylum Myxococcota_A; class Bradymonadia; order UBA7976; family UBA1532; genus JACKDN01. Next base: position 2,392 of record CALBMW010000923.1, on the reverse strand, counting down.
CATCGGCGAGGGCGGCATGGGTCGCGTCTTCCAGGCGCGCCAGGTCTCGATGAACCGGATGGTCGCGCTGAAGATCCTGCGCGCCCAGCTCGCGGGCGACGAGCAGCTGCTCGCCCGCTTCCAGCAGGAGGCCCTGAGCGTCTCGCGGCTGCGCCACCCCAACACGATCACCATCTTCGACTATGGCCGCACCGAAGACGGCTTCCTGTTCATGGCCATGGAGCTGCTCGGCGGTCGAAGCCTCTACAGCATGCTGCGCGAGGACGGCCCGCTGCCCCTGTCGCGCACGCTGCACATGATGGATCAGGTGGCCGGCGCGGTCGCCGAGGCCCATCAGCTGGGCATCGTGCACCGCGATCTGAAGCCAGAGAACATCCAGATCGAAAAGGTCGGCAACGATCCCGACTTCGCCAAGGTGCTGGATTTTGGGATCGCCAAGATCATGCATGGCGAAGCGGACGAGATCACGGGGGGCAAGACGCTCACCATGGCCGGCGCGATCTTCGGCACCCCGCACTACATGAGCCCCGAACAGGTGCACGGGCAGAAGATCGACCACCGCACCGACGTGTACTCGATGGGCGTGATCATCTACGAGTTGCTGGCGGGCAAGGCGCCCTTCGACGGCGCCACGCCCATGGCGGTGATGATGGCGCAGGCGTCGAAGGCGCCGCCGGACATCCGGGAGACCGCTCCCGACGCGGACATCACCGACGCGGTGGCCGAGCTCATCAACGAGTGCCTGGCGAAGGATCGCGAGGAGCGCATCCAGAGCGCGGGCGAGCTGATCACGCGCATCCAGCAAGTGCAATACGAGATGGGTGAGATCACGAGCACCAACGCGCGCCTGTTCTTCGACGCGCAGAAGCTCGAGGCGCGGGCGAACCGACGGTCCGGCGCGCCCGCGAGCGCTCGGCCGAGCGGGTCTCAGGGTCCATCGACCGGCGCACAGGCCGACGCGCCGAGGCGCTCGACCCCGGACCACACCGGGCACCTCGCGACGATGCCGCCGCCCGTGCCCGATCTGCTGGACGACGCGATCGCGTCGCCGCGGGGCGGGCGGAGCAAGTGGGTCGCCGCGGTGCTGGTGCTCGCAGCCGTCGGCGGGGCGGCCTATTACTGGCGGATCGGCGCGTTTGGGCCCGAGGCCGCCACCCACGCCGCCGCGGGCACGACGGACGACGAGGGCGACTCGCCCGAGCGCATCGTCATCGACTCTCGCGCGCGAGAGATCACCTTCACGCTCGAGTCGACGCCCACCGGCGCCGAGGTGCTGGCCGGGGACGAGCCCTTGGGCACGACGCCCTACGCCGTCACGCTCAAAGAGAACGAGCGGCGCACGTTCAACCTGCGCCTCGCCGGCCACCGGCCTCAGGATCTCGTGCTCGAGGGCAAGGGCGAGACGGCCCAGAAGGCCCACGTCAGCATGGTGCCCATGGCGGCCGAGGCCAGGCCGCCGGAGGAGCCTCCGCGCGCTGTGACGGCCTGGGTGGCGCTCAGCTCGCAGCCGATCGGCGCCGAGGTCTTCTTGGGCGACGACATGCTCGGGGTCACCCCCTTCGAGTGGAAGCCGCCGGTCTCGGACACGCCGGTGACGCTTCGCTTCGCCAAGGACGGCTTCTCGACGAAGAACGAGCAGGTCACGCTGGCCACGGCGGGCGGCGCGGCCCAGGCCGTCGATGTTGCGCTGAAGAAGAAGGGACGGCGCACGTGGCGTCCGCGCGGGGGCGACAAGACGCCTCCCACCGTGGCCAAGCAGCCGGAGACGCCGACGAAGGTGGTCCCCGCGCCCAAGCAGCCCGAGAGCCCCTACCAGAAGCTCTGACCCCGTCGAGATGTGCCCTGGAATCGAGCCCGGTCGCGCGAGGCGGACGGCCTTTGGGCGCACCTGCGGTTCAGCGTCAGTCCGAGCCGAAGCGCATCCAGCGGGCCCAGCGCGCCGGGTGGTGCAGCGCCGGGCCGCCCTGCGCTGGATCGACCGTGGCCTGCATGGCGCGTCGGAGCGCCGCGCGCCAGCTCGCCCCGTCCGCCAGGAAAGAGGGTGGCAGGGCGTCCTCCGCGGCGCCCAGCGCGCGCACCCACAGGGTGCTCAGCCCCCCATACCCCGCCATGACCGCCAGCCGGCGCAGGGCGTCGTCCCCGGCGTCGTCGAGGCGCGCGATCACCAGCGTCGTCGTCGCGCTCGGGGTGAATGCGAGATCGGCGCCGCCCAGCCCGCCGTAGGGCTGACCCGCCTCGCTGGGCGCGGTCAGGATCGCGCCGGTGGTCGGATCGATCGGTCCCGCCAGCACGCCGGTCCGCGCGGCCCCCATCGCTCGTGCCAGCGCCGGCGCCACCGCCTCGGCGCCGGCGATCTCGGCGGTGGGCGCGTCCGCGCTCACCGCGGCGCCCA
>CALBMW010000922.1 GCA_937896275.1 uncultured Myxococcales bacterium | reverse complement strand
CCGCCTCCGGGACAGCGACCGCCTCCGGGACAGCGACCGCCTCCGGGACAGCGACCGCCTCCGGGACAGCGACTGCCTCCGGGAGCGCGACGTCCTGCGGCAAGGCGGCCCGCTCCGGGACGGCGACCGCCTCGGGGAGGGCCGCCTGCTCCCGAACGTCGATGGGCGCATCGCCGGGGCCGTCCGGCGCAGCCTCCGGCTCCTCGACCGGATCCGCCTCGACCCCGACCACCTCGGAGTCGCCGTCCGGATCGAGGGCCGACATTCGGTTGCGCAGCGCCTGGATGCGGGCCTGGTCGGCCTCCTCCTGCTTCCACAGCGCATGTCGGCTGCTGTCGTGATCGGCCATCGCCCCAATCGCCTCGACGACCATCCCCTTCAGGTCGCCGTCGGTGGGGAAGTGGCCCCCCGCCAGGCGCACGCCCTCCGCGTCGGCGGTGGCGGTCAGCGCGGACACGCCGACCCGGTCGATCAGCGCGCGCAGAGTCGCGTTCTCTTGGGCGCGCCGGGCCTTCCGCGCCGCGTTGAGCTCGGCCTGGAGCGCGATGAGCTCCTTCTCGGCGGCCTTCCACGCGGCCCCGTCCTCGACCCCCCCCGGCGCCGGGGCGCGCGCGGGCGCCGAGACTTCCTCGTCCATCGGTCGGAGAGCCTCGACGTAGCCGGGGAAGCGCCAGTCGAGCACGCCCAGCGCGGCGAGGCCCGTGGCATCGAGCGTGGGCCGCACCGCGTCGGGCCGCAGCGGCGACGGCACGGCCAGCTTGCCCGCGGCCAGCCGATCGAAGACGGCCGCGCTGGGGCTGGCGACCAGATAGCGACCCGCGATGCCCCACCAGAGCGTCCGGCCGTCGGTCGAAGGCAGCTCGACGCCGACGCGGCCGTCCTGCACCCTCAGCCAGCGGGCGATGGCGGGCATCGCGACGAACCGGGACCACAGCTTGGTGGCGCGGTCCACGTCGCGCAGTCCGATGACCAGCCCGCCGTCGAGGTGCGGGAAGAGCGAGCGTTCGCTGCGCGCGGCGATGATCTTCTCGGGATCGGCGACGAGGCCGAAGCCGACCTCGCCCGACACCATCGCCACCAGCTCCTCGGGCGAGGTCTGCAGCTCCTCGCGCAGGCCGTCTGCGACCTCGCCCAGCTCGCGCTGGCCGCCCGTCGCGGCCGCGATGCTCTGCACGAGCTTCCACAGCGCGTCGGGGTCGATCTGGAGGGACAGCGCCAGCAGCGGCGCCTGGTCGACCGTGCCCCACACCGCCGGCAGGCCGTCACCGTTGCGCGGCAGGTTGCCGGGTGCGCGGCGCGTGTCGAGCGCGAAGAAGCCCTTCACCGCGAGGTTCGTCGGGTGAACCTCGGCGCCCACCACCAGCGGCCCAATGCCGCTCAGCATGGTCTGGACCATGAGCAGCTGGGCCCCTTCCTTGGCGCGTTCGAGGCCGTTGGCGCCGCGGCCACCGTGCCGCCGCGCCTGAGCCAGGGCCATGTCGATGATGGCGGGGAAGTTCACGTAGAGGCTGGCGTCGCGCCCGAAGGCCAGCGCGTCGAGGGCGTCGCCCAGGCGCGCGTCCTGCGCGACCGAGGCCTTGGGGTCGAGGGCCGCCACCAGTCGGGCCGTGGCGACGCCCGACGCGCCGCGCCGATCGGCGACCGCCAGGAACACGGTGTCGCCCTTCAGCACCACACCGAAGTCGTCGTCGCGCGGGTCGTAGAGCAGCGTCGCCTCGCCGAGCTTCTCTTCGGCCAGCGTGTGCCGCGCCTTGGCGCCCAGCCGGTCGAGGAAGGCGCGCAGCGCGGCGGCGTCCTTCAGGCCGGCGAAGAGCACGAAGTGCTCCTCCATCGGGTTGACCAGCGCGAAGCCGAAGGGGCGGCCCGCGTCGAGGCCGATGCGCGCCAAACCCTCTGGTGTCAGGAGGTTCTCTCCGATCTCGCGGAGCATCTCGGTCTCGAGTTCGTGCCATGGGGCGCCGATCCGTTTGGAAAGATCGGCCCACCCCAGCGACATCGCGAGGCCGAGCGGATCGGCCGCGACGGCGACCACGAGCGCGCTCCCGGGGATGCTGCTCAGCGGACCCTCGGCGAGCCGCAGGGCCGGCTTGCTCGGGGCCGCGACGATCGGCGCCACGCCCGCCTTGGTCGCGCCAGCGCCAGACGCCTCACCGCCCTCGGGGTTGCCCTTGCAGCCGGCCATCGTGCCGGCCACCGATCCAGCCAGGACCAAGCCCAGCAGCGCCACGCTTCGCATACGTCACCTCCGCCCCCCAGGTGGGGCGCGGCATCATGGCGCCACGCGAGGCGAGAGGTCGAGCCCCAAGGTGGCCGCGACGCCGACGAAATCGTCGTAGCCCACCCAATAGGCCGCGAAGGGCCGTACGCCGGTCAGGTGGTGGGGACCCCGCGTGACCGGGACAGTGAGGTGGACGTGCTCGTCGCCCGGCACCCTCACCGCGTGGGCGAGGTCGATGAGGGCGCCGTCGAGGCGCACCGGGTTGTCCGCCAGGCTGGTGACGACCAGGTGGTTGCGGGCGACCGTGGGGGGGATGACGAAGCTGTAGGCGGATGCCCAGCGCGCCATGGGTGCGGGCTGGAAGATCGCCGGATCGCCGGCCTGGGCGCCGAAGGGCATCGCGGCCCCCGTCGTCTGCTGGCCCGAGATGATGCCCAGCACGGAGAAGGGCGCGTCGCCGTCCAGGCGCCAGGCCTGCTGACCGCCCATCACGCAACTCTCGCCGGGCTGCAAGGTCACGACCGTGCCGTCCCACCTCGCCATGCAGGGCGTCTCGCCGGGGTAGCCCGGCGGCGCCGGGGCGCGCGCGGCGAAGGAAGGCAGGGGAGTGACCGCCACCACCTGCGCGTCCGCCACGAGCTTCCAGTAGACCTTCTCGGCCGGGTCGTTCCCGCGGCGCGGCGGGGGGGCCAGGATGAAGTGGCTGCCCCAGGACTCGCGCGGGTGAAGCTGGACCTCGAGGTGGTCGCAGCCGGTCTGATCGTAGGGGTAATTGGCGCACCGGTGCGACGAGAAGACCGCGACGGGGGCGGTGCTGGTGATCTCGGCGCCGGTGAGATCGGTGGGGGCGTCCGGGGCGCCGGGCGCGGCCTGCAGCAGCAAGGCGCCGTGCATCCTGAGGCGGACCTGTACCCGGCTGCCCTCGGCGATGAAGGTGCGCTCGGGATCCGACAACACGGTCACGCCCGGGGGCAGGCGCACGTCCACCAGCGTGCCGTCGGTCGGCGAGACGATGGCCATCGTGGGCGGCTGCGAGTTGGACCCGGCCGGGTTGAACGAGGGCACGCCGACGAAGCGGTAGCGGCGCCCCAACGTGCTCACCGGCAGCAGCAGGCTCGCGTCATTGCTGAAGCTGTAGTTGCAGCAATAAGGGCTGGTCTGCGTGGCGGTGACCGGGCGATCGGCGAGCAGCCGGTACGCCATGAGCCGAACGCCGGAGCCCACGAGCTCGGGCAGGTCGCGTGGCAGCAGGAGCGTGGCGCTGCCCCCCGGGGGCACCAGCAGGCCGTCGGCCACCTCGACCTCACCCTGGACGGTGGTGCCGTCGGCGTCGCGCACGGCGCTCTGCACGGTGGTGACGGCGTATCGCCCGTCGAGCTCGGGCAGATCGGGCACCTCGATCGCGTGCAGGGACACGAGATCGGCGCGCGATCCGTCGGGCGCGTTCAACCAGAGCATGGCGGGCGCCACCTCGGAGGGGTTGTGCACCAGCAGGCCCAGGGGCGCGTCGGGGGTGGTGCCGGTGGCGCCGAAGGCGGCGTTGGGCAGGTCGACCACCAGGAAGGCGCAGCCGGTTGACGAGGGGCGCATGGCGGCCACCTCGCAAGGATCGTCGATACAGCGGCCGAAGGCGCACTCGGACTGCCCGGCGCATCGGTCGCCGCCCAGCCAGCGAAGGTCCTCGCCGCAGCTGGCCGGCTGGCGCGGCGAGAGGCAGGTCACCTCGCCGGGCGCGCACTGGATGGGCGAGGCGTCGATGGGCGCCGTGGCGTCGAAGGAGAAGTCGGGCGGCGGCCAGTTGGCGTCGGGATCGGCGTCGGCGCGCAGCATGGCGTCGATGGCCGCGTCGCGCACCGCGCCGTCCACGGACACGTCGGCGGGCGCGGCGTCGACCGGCCGGCCGAGGTCGACGGCGACGTCGAGGGGTGTCGCGTCGCGCTCGCTGCAGGTGCACGGGCCAAAGGCGCCGTCCGCGCCGCAGACCTGCTGGCCGAGCTCGCCGTCGCAGTCACACGCGCGGGTCTCGTCGGCGGCGCAGCCCTGCGCGACCGCCGTGCACCGCTTGTCGCGGCACAGGGCGCCGCCGACGCACTGGGGCGTCTCGGTGCAGGCGCCGCCGATGGGCACGGCGCCGTCCTCGATCACCTCGTCGCACGCGGCCGTGAGCAGCGCGCACGCTGCCGTGAGCAGCGCGCACGCGGCGAGGATCAGCCTCGAGGCCCTTGGGGTGAAGATCGGCAGCATCCCCAAGAGACCCGGACCGCGCCGAGCGGCGGGCGGGCGGTCGAGGCCACGGCGGGGCGCCGCAGGAGCACCCAGGGGGTTCCCAGGTCTCCGGACGCCGGGGTGGGCCGGCAAAGCGGTGCTGCGCGACGCGGAGCGATCTTTGGGGCAGGCTCTCAGGGGAGTGTCTCGTCCAGCGCCTCGAGCGTGGCGCGGTAGCCGTGGAGCAGGGCGCGATTCGTGCTGCCGGCGGCGCCCGCGGCGAGGGTACCGTAGACGGTGTAGTACGCGCCGTGTGCCCGGAAGACCGAGACGCCCGGCGCGGCGTCCAGCTCCGGCGCGATGCCCGCCGTGACGCAGGCGCGCAGCGACGCGAACGCCGACTGAAGGCAGGCTTGATCGCCGTGGATGCAGGGGATGATCGGACACGCGGGTCGTTGCGCCGCGCTCTCGCCGCCCAGGACGCCGAGCAGGCCGCCGGGCGCGGCGACCGCGGGGGGCGCGGTCTCGAGGTGCGGTCGGGGCAGCGCTGGCCCCGTGAAGCAGCAAGCGACGACCGTCAACGTGACCGCGAACCATTGCTTTGTCATGATACCCCCGGCGCCGGTCGGATGGGGTGGACGGTGATGGCCGCTGTGG
>CALBMW010000921.1 GCA_937896275.1 uncultured Myxococcales bacterium | reverse complement strand
GCGACACTGGGCTGCGCGACACTGGGCTGCGCGACACTGGGCTGCGCGACACTGGCGCCCCGGACGCCGACCGGCGACCGTTCATCGTCGACGCCAGCCCGCCCTGACCTCCGCGGCAGCGCGCCCCGCACCTTCATCGCCCCAGGGCGACGCTGACCGGGCGGTGATCGCTCCCCACCAGGGGGCCCACCGCGAAGTCCACGACGCGCCAGCCACCGCGCAGCAGGACGTGGTCGATGAGGATGCCGAGCGCGCCCAGGGGCGCCGGCCAAGTGCCGACGATGCCCTGCCCGGCCGCCGCGACGCGTAGATCGGCGCTGCCGAGCATGGCCTGGAAGGGTGCCGAGTAGAGCGTCGCGTTGAAGTCTCCCAGCACCACCGCCTCGGGCTGCGTCGCCGCCCAACGCGCGATCTCGACGAAGGTCGCGTCACGGGCGGCGCTGAGCTCCGCGCCCAGCGGAGGCGGCGGATGCACCAGCATCAACGGCAGGCGCCCCGCGGGGGTGTCGATCACGGCCCGAAGCGCCGGGAAGCCCCCGGGCGCGTCGCGCTCGATCGACCGCAGGGGGTAGCGGCTGTAGAGCGCCAGGCCGAAGTTGTCGCCCCGCGGCGCCTGCACGCGGTAGGGCAGCCCGGACAGGGCAGCGTCGAGCGCGGAGAGCCAGCGCTGGTCCGGCTCGACCAGGGCCACCAGATCGGGGTGCTGCGCGTCGATCAGCCGCGCGATCGCGTCGAAGTGACCGTTCTCCCGCTCGACGTTGACCAACAGCACGGTCAGGCGATGTTCACCCTCGGGTGGCGGCCCCGCCACGAACAGCGGCTGCATCGCGGCCCCGTTGGCGATCACGGCCAGCGCCCCCAGCGCCGCCGCGCGGCGACTGCGCAGCAGCACCGCCCCCAGGGTCACCAGCACCGCCGCGGCCAGCAGGTACAGCCGGAAGTGCGCGAACAGGTCGAACAGCCACCACAGGTTGCCCGCGAAGCCGAAGGTGGTGCCGGTGGCTACCGCGAGCAGCGTCGAGGTGCCCATGGCGGCGGACAGACGGCGCGCCCACCGCGGCGCGCGGGCGTCCTCCCGAGGGGCAGGATCGGCGGAGGGTTCCTTCACCGGCCGCACGATGCCCACGACACCGTTGCAGCGCAAGGGCCGCCGCGTATCATCGCGCCATGCGACCCGATCCCGACCGACTCCGTTGCCCCGACTGCGCTCGCGATGGCCTGGCCTGGCCGGCCGACGAGGACGCGGTGCGCTGCCCCGGCTGCGGCACCCGCTGGCCCGTGATCGACGGCTTCCCCAAGCTCTATCGCGACGCCGATCTGGGCCGTGTCGATCGCCTGATGCGCGTCATCTACGACGGCCTGCCGGCGCTCCACGATCCGATGGTCAGGATCGCGCTGCCCCTCCTGCAAGGTTGGCCCGAGACCGAGGCGCACGTGCGCCGCGGCTTCCTCGACCGGCTCGCGCTCGACGGGCTCACCCCCCGCGCCGACGGAGCGCCGCGCCGCATCCTGGAGGTCAGCGTCGGCACCGGCGCCAACCTGCCCAACCTCTACGCCGAGGCGCCGGACGGCCCGATCGAGATCTGGGGGCTCGACTACTCGATTGGCATGTTGCGCCGCTGCGCCCGGCGCTGCCGTCGACGCCCGCTCGATGCCACGCGCCTGCTCCTCGGCGACGCGCACACGCTGCCCTTCGCCGATGACACCTTCGATCGCGTGTTTCACGTCGGCGCGATCAACGGCTTCGCCGATCCCGGGCGCGCCCTGCGCGAGATGATGCGCGTCGCGCGCCCCGGGACGCCCGTCGTGGTGGTCGACGAGCAGCTCGATCCGGCCCGCCGCCACGGCCCGCTGCGCCGCCTCGGCTTCCGCGCGGTGACCTTCTACGACCCGGCCCCGGCCTGCCCCCGCGCCGCCGTCCCCGCCGACGCGATCGACGTCGAGGAGACCCAGATCGCGCGCTTCTTCTACTGCTTGCGGTTCTGGTCGCCCTCGAGCCCGTCGCCGTAGACCAGCGCGTCGAAGAACGCGTGGCTCTCGCCACCGCCGAAGTCGATCGTCGCGCCGTTGAACCAGCGCGCCTCGGGCCCCGCGAGGTGATTGACGAAGTCCGCGACCTCCTGCAGGTCGCACAGCCGGCGCGCGTGCGCCGCCCGCGTCATCACCGCCGTCAGCCGAGCGAGCGCCTCGGCCGGGAAGGTGGCGCGGGACGCGGGCGTCACGACCAGCCCGAACTTCAGCAGGTTCACGCGGTAGCCCAGCGGCCCCAACTCCATCGCGAGGTGGCGCACGTACATCTCGAGCGCCGCCTTGGTGGCCGCGATGATCGCCGTGTTGCGCACCAGCACGTCGGTCATCAGGTTCGACAGCCCGAGGATCTGCGCCGAGGGCGCCAGCAACCCGCGCGCGTGCAGGGCGCGCGTCCAGTACACGAAGCTGTGCGCCATGCGGTCGAAGCTGGCCTCGATCTGCCGCGGCGCGACCCCCGCCCCGACGCACAGCTGCCCGACCGAGGTGGCGGCCAGGGCGTGCACCATCAGGCCGACGCTGCCCGGACCCGCCAAGGCCAGCAGGCGCTCGGCGCCTTGCTCGGCAGCCTCGGCGCTGCCGGCGTCGAAGCACCGCAGGTCGCAGATCGCCCCGGCCGCCTCGACCTCGGCCCGCACCGCGGCCGCGCCCTCGGGCCAGTTGCCGCGATGCACGCCGAAGACATTCCAGCCCCGCGCGCGCGCCACGGTGCCGGCGATGGCGGCCCCCGCGCCGGACGAGGCGCCCAGCACCACGGCCCAAGGGCGCGGCGAGCTCGGCGTCCCGCTCATCGGGCGTCGTCCAACAAGGCCTGCACGGTGCCCGTGACCCGCGCGTGCAGGGCGCTCAGGACGTCGCGATCGCCTGCGTCGACCGGGCCGTCGGCGGTGAGATCGATGGGCGCACCGACGACCTGCCGGATGCGCGCCGGGAAGGGCACCGCCAGCGGCCAAGCGCCCACGACCCCCAGGCCGATCCACACCGGCAGGCCCGCAGGCGCGCCCAGTCGCTTGCCGGTGCGGTAGCCATCGTTCAGGCCCAGATACAGGTCGTCGGTGCCGCGCGCGGCCACCGGCACGATCGGCAGCCCGTACTTGAGCGCGAGCCGCAGGTAGCCGGTGCGGCGCCCCCAGTCCACGCGGTAGCGATGTCGGGTGCTGCGGCAGCCCTCGCGGGTGCCGCCCGGCGTCACCATGATGTGCTCGCCCCGGTTGATCGCCGCCGCCATGTCCTCGCCGTCGCCCGTCACGAAGCCCAGCGCGTCGCTGAGGCCGCGCAGCATCGGGTTGGCACCGAAATAGGCATGGAAGACAGGGTGCGGCAGGTAGCCGAGACGGTCATGCAAGGCCACCTGCAGCATGCACAGGTCATGGGCGATCGGCTTGCCGTGGTAGCCCACGATGAGCTTCGGCCCGCCCTCGAGCAGGTGTTCCAGGCCCGAGACCCGATAGCGGTGATAGCGCTGCCGGGTCCGCCACCAGCCCAGCCACGCCGCCCGTGCCGCCCTGCTCATGTTCGCCTCCGCGGAGCCCCACTCCTCGCGCGGGTAGTCTCATAGCACATCCGTCGGCGAACACGGCGGGTAGGGACGCACCAGGCGCACGCCGACGTTGTCGCGGCGCCGCTCCGGCGCCACCGCGTGCCGCGCCGCCGCCCGGCACGCCCGCGCCGGATCGTCGTACGCGCCGCCCCGCGCCACCCGCGCCACCCGTGGATCGCCCACCGCCGGGTCGGGCAGCACCAAGCGCCCGAGGGCGTCGATCAGCGGGCCCTCGGCGGCACCCTCGAGGCACCAGTCCCGTACGTTCCCCGCCATGCCCAGCACGCCATAGGGGCTCTCGTCCTCGGCAAAGCTGTAGGCAGAGACCGGCACACCGCGCGAGCTGTCCCGCATCGCGCACCACGCCGGATCGAGGTAGTCACCCCAAGGCAGCACGCGGCCGTCCACGCCCCGCGCGGCCTTCTCCCACTCCACCTCGCTCGGCAGGCGCCAAGCCTGTCCCCGCTTCGCCGCCCACCAAGCCGCGTAGGCCAACGCGCTGGCCCAGGGGACTCGCCGCACCGGCAAGTCGGGGGTCCAGTGATAGGGATCGTCCGGCAGGTTGGCCGGCACGTGGGCCAGGGCCTGCGCGGCGTGCGCGCCGGCCGACAGATCGTCGACGAAGGCCAGCCACTCGGCGTTGGTGACCGGGCGGCGGCTGATCACGAAGGCGTCTACCCAACAGCGCAGCGGTTCCAAGGCCGTGGGCGCCCCCGGATCGCCGCCAGCGACGAACCACCCGCCCGGCACCAGGACCTCGTCGTCGGCGAGCTCGGCCTGCTGCGCCAAGCGAATGGGCGGCGCCGTCACCGCGCCGGGAGGTACACCGTCCCAGTGCGTCAGGCGGCCGACGCGTACCGGGTAGCGCAGCGGGTGGCGGTCGGGGTGGCTCAGCTCGATGAGGTAGTCCCCGCGCGAGACGGTCAGCTCGACCAGGGGCGGGCTCACCGTCGGGCCGTCCAGCTCGGGTACGAGGCGGCGATCGCGTCGTACCAGGCGACTGACGCGAACGGTGGCGTCCGGCGGATCCGTCGCCAGGCTCAGCGCGCCGTCGCCG
>CALBMW010000920.1 GCA_937896275.1 uncultured Myxococcales bacterium | reverse complement strand
ACGCCGCGCGCCCGCCGCCCCCGCTCTGCTCACAGCCCCCCTGAAACGCGCCCGCGCCTGGGCCCTGGGGCGCCTGCGCGGACGCCCCGGGATCCGTCTCGAGGCGCGGGCCCGGGCTGCCGGCGGTGGGCGTGCGCGCAAAGCGACCGCCGCACGCAGCGCCCGACTCGTCTTCGACGCAGCTGGTCCCCTGCGCGCCGCAGTCGTCGTCAATCAGCCGGTCACCCTCGCATCGCCACACGGCCCCGTCGTGGCAGACGCCCTGTGCGGGGACGCCGCGGCAGGGGTCGTCCGCGCGGCGGCAGTAGAAGCCCATCTCGTCATCGACGTAGCCGCACACCTGTTCCTCGGCGGCGCAGTCGCGGCGCGCCGGCCGGCCATCCTCGCACCAGGTGGCGACATGCGCGGCGCAGCGGCCCCGATAGTCCAGATCACCGCAGCCCTGCGCGGGTGCCTCGGGCCCCGCCGCCGGCGCCGGCTCCATCGGGGTCGACCCGGGCCCCTGGGTCTCGCCCGAGGCCAGCAGATCGCCGACCGACTGGTCCATCCAGCCCCGGATCAGGTCGAGCCGGGTCACGTAGTCGGTGCCGACGCAGCTCGAGTCGCCGGCGTGCTCGACGCCCAGCACGGCCACCCGCCCAGCGGCGTCGGCCGCCATCACCGGGCCACCGGAGTCACCGAAGCACAGGCCCTCACGACCCTCGCCGCTCACCACCAGGTACTCGGGGGTGATCTCGGTGAGGAGCACCGTGGCGAACCACCGGCCGTCGCGACCGACGTCGTGGGTGTCACCGTAGCCGCCGGCCTGAACCGTTCGCCCCAACAGGTCGCCGCCGGGCGCGGTGAGGCTGGCGGAGATGGGCACCAGGCCGGGGACGGCCGCGGTGGCGTCGCGGTCCAGCACCATGAGGGCAGCGTCGTGCTGCGGGTGTTCGTGCACCGCGACCACGCCGAAGGTGGCGTCGGGCGCGCCCGGCAGCAGACCCACGCCGAAGCCCAGATCGGCCGCCCGCGCGCCGTCGGTGCAGTGCTGCGCGGTCACCACGACGCGCGGAGCGATGAGGGTGCCGGTGCAAAAGGGCGAGTCGGGCGCTCCGGCGACGTGCAGCCAGCCGAGCGCCGCGATCTGTCCGCCGCTGAGACCGAGGGCGCGGGGTTCGCGCGTGCCGTTGACGATCGGCTGCTCGACCGAGGACACGAGGCGCGCGTCCGTCTCGCCGGCGTCGAAGCAGCCTGGCAGGGCGAAACTGGTCAGTGCGAGCAGCGCGACGCGCAGCATCCTCACTCCGTGCTCGGGTGGTGTGGTTGCACTTTTCAAGAATCGTTCCTTCGGGCGCAAGGATCGACCCCGAATGCCCATCGCCGCCCGGGGCGCACGCTCGCGGCGCCCGCCGCGCCTCCGCGAGCCAGCTTGCGTCGGACGCTGGGGTCACATGACCCCAACCCCCGCGCGTCGCCGCAGGGATGCGCGGCGCGGGGCCGGCGGGCGCGCGCGGATCGGACGCCTCCTCAGTCGAGGAAGCGCCGCACGAGCGCGAGCAGGTCCGGGTAGCGCGCCGGCAGCGCCCGCTTGACCCGCCAGAACATGCGGCCGTCACGCATCGGCAGCGCATACAGCTCCCCGCGCCCCACTGCGTCGAGGCCGAGCCGCGCCACGCCGGCGGCCTGGATCCGTGACCGGTCCATCAGCACGTCGACCATCTTCATCAACGGTGCGGAGCCGGACACGCGCGCCGTGCGCGTCAAGCCGGTGCGGAAGAAGGTCGGGCACAGCGCCGTGACGCGGATACCCTTGCCGCGCAGCTCGGCGTGCAGCGTCTCGCTCAGCGCCACCACGCCGGCCTTGGTGACGTTGTAGGGGCTGAGCATGGGGGGGGCCAGCAGGCCCGCGGCCGAGGCGACGTTGAGCACGAAGCCCCGTCCCTGGCCCACCATGCGCGGGACGAACGCGTGGCAGCCGTGGATCACGCCCCACAGGTTGACGCCCATCACCCAGCGCCAGTCCTCGAGGGGCACGGCGTCGAAGCCCCCGCCCACCGCGACGCCGGCGTTGTTGATCAGCAGGTCGACGGCGCCCAGGGTGGCGTCGGCCTGCACGGCCAGCGCGTTGACGGCGCCCTCGTCTGCCACGTCGCAGCGCGCCGCCAGGGCAGTGCCCCCCGCCGCCTCGACCAACGCGACGGTCTCGGCCAGGCCGGCCTCGTCCACGTCGGCGAGCAGCAGGCGGCCGCCGCGCCCCGCCAGATCGAGCGCGAAGGCGCGCCCCAGGCCGCTCCCTGCGCCCGTGATCACCGCCCGCACGGGCGTCGGAAGCCCCATGTGCTCCTCCTAGAGTCGAAGCGTGCCGTCGCCGATCGCCGCGCGCCGCGTTGCGTCCAGCGGGACGTAAGTGCCCTGCGCGTCGTCGCGCACGAAGACCGGCTCGGCCTCGGGGCCGAAGCCCTCTCGAACGACGCGATTCTTCTGGAATTTCATGGTGCTGGTGCGGTCCAGCGCGCCGCACAGCCGGACGAAGACGGGGCGGGCGTAGGCCGGCAGCGCGTCCGCCGCGCGCTGGTACAGGTCGGCGCCGTCGAAGGGCGTCCCCGGTCGCAGGCTGACCGCGGCCATGCCCGCGCGCCCTTCGCGGCCGGGCACCAGCACGCCATAGACGGTCAGCGCCTCGGCGCCGCCCGCGCCTACCAGCGCCTCGGCGACCTCCTGGGTGCTGACGTTCTCGCCCTTCCAACGGAAGGTGTCGCCGATGCGGTCCACGAAGAAGTAGTCACCCTCGGCGTCGCGCCGCAACAGGTCGCCCGTGCGGAAGTAGCGGTCGCCCGTGCGGAAGACGTTCGTCAGCACCTTGGCGTCCGTCTCCGCGGCGTCCAGGTAGCCGTCGAAGCGCTCGGTGGGCAGGAGCCCGATGCGGCAGATCAGCTCGCCGACCTCGTCGTCTGCGCAGCGAATCAGGTGGCCGCGCGCGTCGCGCGGGTGACGGTCGGCGTCGACGTCGTAGCGCACCAGCGCCAAGCCGTCGAAGGGCCCCACGAAGAGCGGGCGACCGCAGCTGCCGACCTTGCCGCTGCGGTTGATGAGGAAGGCGTTGCCCTCGGTCGCGCCATAGAACTCGACGACGCGCGGGTGGCCGAAGCGGGCCTGAAACGCCGGCCAGACATCGCCCCGGAGGCCGTTGCCGAGGAAGGTGTGGATGCTCTGGCGCGGGTCGTTCGGGGTCGGCGGGGCGGCCAGCAGGTAGCGACACACCTCGCCGACGTAGATCGCCACGGTGGCGTCGACAGCGGCCGCCTCGGCCCAGAAGCGGCGGGCGCTGAAGCTGCGGCTGAACGCGAAGCAGGCCCCCGCCGCGAGGGCCGTCGACATGGCCACCAGCTGCGCCGAGGCGTGGTAGAGCGGCATGGCGGTGAACACGACGTCTCGCGGACGCAGCCACAGGGCCAACCCCTGCAGGCCCGCGCCGGTCACCAGGTGGCGGTGATGGCGGATGGGTGCGGCCTTGGGCAGCCCGGTGGTGCCGCTCGTGAACAGGTACGAGAACACGGCCTCCGTGCCCTTGAGGGTTCCGCGGACCCGCGCGCCCGAGGTCGCCGCCAGCGCCGCCTGCAGATCGCGCAGGCGGTGACCCGGCGGCGCCGCTTCGGGCTCGGCCGCCAACCATGCCCCGTGCGGCGCGAAGACCTCGACCGGCGCCCCCAGCGTGTCGAGCGCCGCCGCGTGCGTCCCGTCGACGATGATCGCGCGGGCCCGCGCCGCGCGCAGCACGTGCGCCAGCGCCGCGCCCTGCAGGTGTGTGTTGATGAGCGCCGCGGCCGCCCCGATCCGCGCCAGCCCGAACTGGTGCACCAAGGTCTCGGGGCGGTTCTCCATCAGGATGGCCACCACCTCGCCGCGCCCGATGCCCTGCGTCCGCCACAGCCGAGCCGCGCGATCGGCGGCCCGGTCGAGCTCGGCGAAGGTGAGCGTGCGCTCGGGCGTGCGCACCGCGGGACGATCCGGCGTGGCGCGCGCGCGGCGCCGCAACAGGCCGTCGACGCCGCCGACCAGGGCCGCGGGCACCGAAGGCGTCAGCCCTGCCAGCGCGCGGGCGCTGCGCAGGTGTTGGCGAAGGTCGCGAAGGGGGTGCATGGGGCGGTGATGCCACACCGGCCGCCGCGGGGGAAGGGTCAGGCGCGCGGCGGGCTCACTGGCACGCTCGATGGGCGAAGGTGGGCCCCGACGCGTCGGGGGCCGTGCAGTCCCACTCGCCGTCGACGCACTCGGCCCACTGGCACGTACCGCCACAGGCGTCGTAGGACATCTGCACCTGGCCGCCGTGCGCGACGTCGCGCCCCAGGGTGCGGCTGTAGCAGCTGTCGAAGTTGCTGGCGTCGGCCCGCGCGCCGCAGGCGGCGTGCGGGTGGGCCACGCCACAGGCCGCCTCGTCCGCGCACTGCCAGGCACCGTCTCCGCAGCGGGCCCACTGGCAGGTGCCCCCGCACGAGGCGTAGGCCATCTGCACACACTCACCGTCGGGCACGTCGCGGCCCAGCGTCTGGCTCGGGCAGGCTCGGGCCGCCGGCGCCGGGGGTGGCTCGGGCGCCGCGGGTGCGGGGGCCGGCGATGGCGGGTGCGGGCGGGCCCCCCCGGC
>CALBMW010000919.1 GCA_937896275.1 uncultured Myxococcales bacterium | reverse complement strand
AGCAGGCCGCGGCCGCCCCGAGCGGTGCCGCCCCCGGCAGCCCCCCCTCGAGCAGTGCCGCCACCGCGGGCCGTGGCTTCCTCGTCATCACCGCCGCCAAGCTCTGGTTCATGGTCGGCGGCGCCGCGATCACCTTCGGGCTGCCCTTCCTCTTCGGGAGCAGGCTGTACGGCCCAGGCGCAGACGGCAAGGCCTTGTACGGCCAGTACGTCGACCTCAACAACACGCTCAGCATCCTCAGCATGGTCATGGTCACCGGCGTGATGCAGGCCGTCGCCAAGTTCGTCAGCGAGGCCCCCGACCGCGCGGGCGGCGTCGTGCGCCAGGCGCGCGCGATGATGCTGGTGGTCGGCGCGCTGGTCGGCGGCGGGTTCATCCTGGCCGCCCCCTGGATCGCAGGGGCCCGCAACAACGCCGATCTGGTCAACGGCTACCGCGCCGCCGGCGTGATCCTGTTCTGCTACGGCCTGTACACGGTCTTCATCGGCACGCTGAACGGCCGCAAGCTGTTCCTGCGGCAGGCCCTCTTCGACATCGCCTTCACGAGCATCAAGGCGGTGCTGGTGCTGGGCGCCGCGGCCGCCGGCCTGGGCGTCATCGGGGCCTTCGGCGGCTTCGCGACCGCCGCCCTCGCCATCATGCTCCTGGCCGCCTGGCGCGTGGGTCGCGAGCTGGGCGCTGGCCCCAAGAACCCGCGCCTCTACGCCTTCGCCGCGCAGGTCATGCTCTACACCCTCATCTTCAACGTGGTGTTCAAGCTCGACGTGCTGCTGTTCAAGCCCGCGGCGGTGGCGCTGTACGCGCCGGTGGTCGACTGGCTGCCCGCCGGCGGGCCCCTGCTGAGCTGGATGCGGGACCGCGCCGTCGAGGCGAGCGCCGACGGCCTGCTCGGCGTCTACGGCCTGGCGCTGAACGTCAGCCGGCTGCCCTGGCAGGCCACCATCGCCATCACCTTCGTCGTCTTCCCCATGGTGAGTGAGGCCACCTTCGCCGCCGATCGCGCCCGCACGCACCTCTACATCCGGCAGACCCTGCGCTACTCGATGCTGCTCGTCGGCGCCGCGGTGGTGGTGCTGACCGCGGTGCCGCAGGCGATCATCGGCCTGCTGCCGTCCGGCTTCGGGCAGGCGGTGATCGCCCTGGCGTGGCTCGCCCCGGCCTACTTCTTCTTCAGCCTCTTCAACGTGGTGAACACGCTGCTCATGTCGGCGGGCCGCGCCACGGCGGCGCTGGTCATCGGCTGCGTCACGGTGGGCCTGGCCGGGCTGCTCTACCTGACCGTGCTGCCCGGCGCGACCGACGCGGCCGATCTGCTGACCCGCACCGGCGCCTGCACGCTGGGCGCCTTCGTGGTGGGCCTGGGCATCGGCGTCGCGGTGCTGTGGCGCAACTACGGGCCGCCCTTCCCCCTCGGCACGAGCCTCCGGGTGCTGGGGATCGGCGCGGCGCTGATCGTGGCGGGGCGCTTCGTGCCCAGCGCGGGTCCGGTGCTCAACCTGGCCCTGGCCGCGGGCGTGGCGGTGGCCTTCGTGGCCGGCCTCGTGCTGACCCGCGAGTTCGGGCCCGAGGACAAGGCGCGCCTCCTGCGCGTCGTGCGGCGGGGGCGCCCTGCATGAGATCCGTGCTGCTCATCGTGACGCTGCTGGCCGGCTGCGGCGCGAACGCCGGCCGCGAGGCGCTGCAAGACACCGTGCGCGTCTACAACAGCCAGGTGCGCTGGATGCAGTGGGCGGGCGCGGCGCGCTTCGTCGATCCCGAGCTGCGTCAGGACTGGCTCAACGCACACACCGCCCACGGTGAGACCCTGCGCATCACCGATCTCACCGTCAACCAGGTGCAACAGGTGGGCGACGGCCAGGAGGCGACGGTGACCATCGGGGTGAGCTGGTACCGCCTGCCCACGATGAACCTTCAGTTCACCGCCTGGGAGCAGCGCTGGAAGCTGGTCGAGGGCGCCTGGCTGATGGTCAAGGAGACGCCGATCGAGGCGTCGGCCCCGAAGTCGACCGAGGTCAAGCCTTGGCCGTGAGCGGGCTCGCGGCCACGAGCGTCGCCACGGCGATCTGCGCGTTCACCTTCAGCCGCATCGGCGGACCCCAGTAACCCGTGCCGGGGTGGACGTAGATCCAGGTCCGCTCGCGGTGGTGGTGCAGCCCCACGACGTAGGGCTGCTGCAGCGCGACGATCAGCCCGAAGGGCCACATCTGTCCGCCGTGCGTGTGCCCGCACAGCACCGCGTCGATGCACTGCTCGGCCGCCTCGTCGACCACCTTGGGCTGGTGCGCCAGCAGCAGTGAGGGGCGGCGCGGATCGCGGTCGGCGCAGGCCCGGACCAGGTCGTGCCCGTGCCCGCCGCCGAAGCCCTTGGATCGCCAGTCGTCGACACCCAGGACGTCCAGGGTGGCGCCGTCGTGCTCCACGGCCACGCGCTCGTTGCGCAGCACGCGGATGCCCAGGCGCCGGAGCTCGGCGATCCAGGCGTCGGCGCCGCTGTAGTACTCGTGGTTGCCGGTGACGAAGAAGGTGCCGTGGCGGCTGCGCAGCTCGCCGAAGGGGGCCACGTGCGCGCCCAGGTGCGCCACCGAGCCGTCGACCAGATCGCCGGTGAGCGCCACCAGATCGACGTCGAGCGCGTTGACCCGCTCGACCAGCGAGCGCGCGAAGTCGCCGCCCAGCAGCGGGCCGATGTGGATGTCGCTGAGCTGCGCGATGCGGAAGCCGACCAGCGCGGGGGGCAGATCGGGGATGGGCAGATCGAAGGTGTGCAGCTCGGGCGCCGACAGCGCGGTCTGGACGCCGACGGCCCCGGCCGCGGTGCTGGTCAGCGCCGTCACGGCGGCCGCGGCGCGCGCGAGGGCCTGCCGCCGCCCCGGATCGGTGGGCCGCCGGTCGGCCCGCACCACCACCGCGCGCACCAGATCCACGATGGCCAGGATGGGCATCAGCAGGACCACCATCCCCATCCAGCCGTAGGCGAGGTAGGCGACGATCTGGCCCAGGTCGCGCGGGAGCACCCGCGAGCCCGCCGCCCCCGCGACCATCGCCACGCCCGCCAGGATGATGGCCCAGCGGCCCAGTCGGCGGTGCGCCGGGTGATCGACCACGTCGCGCACCAGGCGCCGGTAGATGTAGGCGTGCGTGACCGCCACGATCAGCGAGAGTACGCCGAGGACCACCACCACGCGGAGCGCTTGGGGCATGAGTTCTTCCGTTGGCCGGAGGATCGTAACGATGCGGTGACGGCCCCGCGGTTTCAGGGCCTCAGCGAAAGACGATGTCCGCGCCCGCGCTCCCGCGGGCGGCGTCGCGGACCGTGTAGTCGGACGCGAGGTCGATCACCCGGACGCCGTCGCTCAGCGCCAGGGCCACGAAGCGCCCGTCCGGGCTCACCGCGCCGGCCTGGGGTGACTCGCCCGCGGCCAGCAGCGCGTCGAGCGCGCGGCTCTTCGCGTCGTCCTTCACGTTCACGACGCGGCCCGTGCCCTGAGGCGCGCCGCAGGCGTCGAGGTCGAGCACCAGGGCCCACTCGCCGGCGCGGTCGACCCAGGCCCGGTGCCCCGTGTCGGTCTGCGCCACGGTCTCGGCCTCGCCGTCGATCACGCGGTGCCACCGCGTCTGCACCGAGACCCGCTGCGACGCGCCCCCCGGGCAGGCGCTCACCGTCTGCACCTCGCTGAGCAGCGCCTCGGGGGACTCGAAGCGGACGCCGCGCTGCCGGTCGAAGCCGACGCTGGGCAGGGTGACCGCCCGGTCCAGGGTGGGATCGCCCACGTCGAGCACCCGCGCGGTGTTGCCCACCTCGAGCAGCACGCGCGTCCCGGCCGCCCCACCGAGCGAGCCCATGCCCAGCTCGCGCGGCGCGCCACCGAGGCCATCGACGAAGAGCACCTTGGGCTGCGGTGCGCTGATCTGGTAGACGGCACCGGCTGGATCCGGCCCCACCGGCATCGCCCCGCCGCCCTGCAGCGTCACCGGCTCGCTGCCCAGCACCCACACGGCCGTCTGCTGACGGTCGAGCAGCACGGTGTCGGGGCCCGGGAAGGCGATGACCTCGAAGGCCGCGGTCTCGGCGACCGTGTTGCCGCCGTCGTCATAGACGCGCACCGCGTCGGCCCCGCCCTCGTCGATGACACGCACCGCGATCTTGCCGCCGTCGGGCGACAGGCGCGGCGGTCGGTCGGCGCTGAGTTGCCAGTCCGCGTAGGTCTCGATGACGACGTCGGCCGCCAGATCGTAGAGCGCCAGCGGCTGCGCGTCGCTGTCGGGCACGCACAGCACCCGCCCGCCTTCGGCGTCGGGCACCGGCCGCGCCCCCGCGCAGATCATGCGGACCTCGGTGCCCGCCGCGGTGGCCACGAAGCCGTCGGCGCCCGCCCGGAAGAACAGTCGCCCCCCCGCGCCCGGCGTCGCCCCGCCGTTGCCCCCGGGCGTCCCGCTCACCAGCGCGTCCGCGCCGGGCGGGTCCGGCCGCAGCCGCCCGTCGTCGAGCGTCTCACCTGTCGCGCAGGCGGCGAACAGGAGCGGCAGCAGGGGGAGGCGGGCGCGCATCGCCCGAAGGGTGGCACCCGCTGGGGGCCCGATCAAGCGCGCGGTCAGGACCGGAGTCAGGGCGCGCACAGCGTCCGCCACACCTCGCCCCCCTCCGCGTCTCGGACCCCGACGTGCACCGGCCCCGCCGCCGCCCGCTTCAACCGCAGCGTGAACGGTACCTCCGTGGCGCCGCCCACCCCGCAGGGTCCGCGGGGGGGCGGCGATCCCTCGACGATCACCGCGCCGGCCGGCTCGACGAACCACGCGGTCGCCCCGCCCTCGCCTACGCACTGGCCGTTGGCGTCGGCGAAGCGAGCCCTGCCAGGGACCACCGCGTCCTCGCCCAGCCAGGCGTCGGCCCCGTCTGGGCAGAGCCCGTCGTGCACGCCCGGCACCGGCTCGGGCTGACAATCGGGCGGCGCGCAGTCGAGCGTCATCGCCCCCGCGTCGTTCGCCACGGGGCCCACCCACCGCAGGCGCGCGCTGGCCCAGCGCAGCACCACCGCGTCGGGGCGCCCGTTGGCCGGCGTCCAGGCGCCGTCACCGTCCGTGTCGAAGAAGGTCTCGCCGGCGCCGTAGCGGCCGTCGTCGTCGGCGTCGATGAAGGGCTCGGCCACGTCGAAGGCTGGATCGAAGGCGTCGACCCCCGCGGTGAACACGCCGTCGCCGTCCCGATCCTCGAAGCGCTCGGCGCCCTCGACGATGCCGACCACCGTGGCGATTCCGTCGAGCGGGCTGGGCCCCGGCGGCGCGGCGTCCACCGGCGGCGGGCGACCCGCGTCCACGTAGAAGCTGGCGGTGCCGTCCGCCTCCAGGTGCCGCAGGCGTCGGCTGGTGGTGCCCGCCTCGGTCAGGGCCCAGGCGCGGGTGCCCTCGAGCGGCGCCCCGCCGTCCGCGAAGGCCTCGAGCAGACAGCGCGCGCCAAGGCCCCCCTGCAGCACGCGGCCGGTCGCGTCGAACCACGGCCTGGGCGTCAAACCGCCCACGCAGGACAGGCGCACCGCGTCGGCGGGCGGCCGCACGACGACGAAGGGCAGGCTGTCGACGATCCGCGTCTCGCCGTCCAACGTCGCGGTGTAGGTGAGGGTGAAGCTGCCCGACGCGGGGCCCGCGCGCAGCATCACGCCCGCCTCGCCGGTGCCGGCCTCGGTGCCGACGCGGTCCGGCTCGACCTCGACCCCCTCGGGCGCGTCGCCGCTCACGGTCACGCCGACCGCGCCGCCGGTCTCGGGCCGCCGCCCGCTCGCGAAGACGAGGCGCAGCTTCACGAGGACGGCGTCCGGCAGCCCCGGGGCCGGTCGCCCGCGCGGGGCGAGGCGCCGCCCCAGCACACCGGTGGGGGCGATCTGCTCGACCGTCCAGTCCCCCGCCGGGACGGGCTGCACGTTCGAGGCGCACGCCGCCGCGTAGGCCGAGGGCCGGGCGCAGAGGATCTCGCCGCTCACCGCCGTCCGCCCCTGCGCGTCGCGCGCGAAGACGTGCGTGACGCCGAAGCCGTCGCAGCCGAACGTGAAGCGCGCCTCGCCGCCGTCGACCATCCGCGTGGGCCGCTCACCTGCGAGCAGCACGCCCGGGCCGTCGACCACCCGCGCCTCGACGGCGGTGCCCTCGGGCGCCGGGGTGCGCACGCGCAGCGTCCCCTGCGCGCCCGCGAGGAACACGTCGAAGCGGCAGGGGCCGTCGACGTCGATGCCGAGCCCGCCCAGCGGCCGAACCCGGACAACCCCCTGATCCAACTCGGGATTCGGGCCGCCATCGTCACAGGCGGCCAACACGCCGGCCAGCGTGAGGGCCCGCGTCACGGCGAACCGCATCGCCACTCAGGGCGCGAGGAGCGAGGGGTCGAAGGCGGCGGGCGGCGCGAAGCCGAGCAGCTCGAAGACCGTGGCCGCGACGTGGCTCAGCCCGGGCCGCTCCACGGTGGCGGTCAGGCGCGCCGGCACCTGCCCGTGCGGATCGAAGAGGCTCAGCGGCACCGCGTTGGTGGTGTGGCTGGTGCGGGGGCGCGACAGCAAGCTGCCTCTCTTGTCGCGCTCGTACATCTCTTCGCAGTTGCCGTGATCGGCGGTGACCAGCGCGACCCCGCGCAGCTTCTCGATGGCCTCGAGCAGGCGCCCGACGGCCAGATCGACCGCGCCCACCGCGTGGATCGCGGCGTCCCGGAAGCCGGTGTGGCCGACCATGTCGCCGTTGGGCAGGTTGATGCGCCCGAAGCGCACGTCGCCGCCGCACAGGCCCGCGACCGTGGCATCGACGATCTCGGCCGACTTCATCCAGGGCCGCTGCTCGAAGGGCACGTTGTCGCTGGGGATCTCGACGTAGCGCTCATAGGCGGCGTCGAAGCGGCCGCTGCGGTTGCCGTTCCAGAAGTAGGTGACGTGCCCGTACTTCTGCGTCTCGCTGCACGCGAACTGGCTCACCCGGTTGCGCGCCAGGTACTCGCCCATCGTGTGGTCGATGGCGGGCGGCACCACCAGGAAGCGGGTGGGCAACTTCAGGTCGCCGTCGTATTGCATCATGCCGGCGTAGCGGACGGGCAGGCGGGGGCCGCGATCGAAGGCGTCGAAGGCCTCGTCCTCGAAGGCGCGCGTGATCTCGAGCGCGCGGTCGCCGCGGAAGTTGAAGAAGCAGACGCTGGCGCCCGGCCGGATGGGGCCGGCGGGGCCATCGGCGTCGCCCACCACGAAGCCGGGCAAGAACTGGTCGGTGACGCCGGGATCGGCGGCGCGCAGACCCTCGATGGCCGCCCGCGCGGTGGGGTAGCGCGGGCCCTCGCCCCGCACGTGCAGGGCCCAGCCGCGGGCCACCATCGCCCAGTCGGCGCCGTAGCGATCCATGGTCACGCGCATGCGCCCGCCGCCGCTGGCGATGCGGTAGTCGCGTTCGGGGCCGTTGAGCGCGGCGAGCACCTGCTCGAGGCGGTCGACGTAGGTGAGCGCCGTGGTCTCGCCGACGTCGCGACCGTCGAGCAGGACGTGGACGCGGACCTGGCCGACGCCCTGGGCCGCGGCGGCGCGCAGCATCGCGTGCAGGTGGCGCTCGTGGCTGTGCACGTTGCCGTCGCTCAAGAGACCGATGAAGTGCAGCGGCTCGCCCGTCTCGCGCGCGCCGTCGAGCAACCATCGCCAGGTCTCGCCCTCGAACAGGCGCCCGCTGTCGATGGCCTCGTTGACCAGCCGCGCGCCCTGAGCGAAGACGCGGCCCGCGCCGAGCGCGTTGTGGCCCACCTCGCTGTTGCCCATGTCCTCGTCCGAGGGCAGGCCGACCGCGGTGCCGTGGGCCGTGATGGGCAAGCAGCCGAAGCGCGTGAACAGGCCGTCGAGCGCGGGCGTGTGGGCGCGCGTGAACGCGTTGCCGGCGTCGTCGGGGCCCAGGCCAACGCCGTCCATGACGATCACCAGCACCGGACCCGCGACGGGCTCGAAGCGCCCGCGACCAAGCGTCCACTCGCTCATGCCTGTCTCCTCGCCGCCCGACGCGTCGCCGCCCGACGCGTCGCAGTAGAGCACGCGCCGCGGCGCGCGGCCACCGGCCGCAAAACGGGTGAATGAACACGCCTCGTCGCCGTCGCGCCGCCGCTCCGGCGCTTGGGAGGTTGACGGCCGCATGGGGGCGGCCCACCCTGCCAGCACCGGGAGGGGTTGGAGGATCGCATCATGTGGGGAACCTTCGTGCTGGCTGGCCTGTTGGCCGCCGGCGGGCAGAGCCAACTCATCGTCAACGTCCACCCGACCAGCGCGCAGGTGCTCGTCGACGGCAAGGTCGTCGCGGGCGCCAAATCGGGCAAGGCCTTCAACGTGGCCTCCGGAACGCGCCGGGTCACAGCGAAGGCGCCGGGCTACGCTGACGCCAGCCGCAGGGTGACCGTGAAGTCGGGCGGCACCACCATCGTGAACATCAAGCTGAAGAAGGCGGCCAAAAAGCGGCCCGCGGCCGCGGCCAAGGCCCCCGTGAGGAAGCACCCCAGGGCCGCGTCGCCCTCGAAGCGCCCGCTCAAGCCGGCCACCGCGAAGCGCCCGCCGGTCACCAAGCGCCCCGCCAAGCGCCCCGCCAAGGGCATCCAGCCCAGCAAGCCCGCCCCGACCGGCCCCACGAAGACCATCGAGCCCCGACCCACCAAGCGCCCCGCCGCCAAGCGCCCCGTCACCAAGCGCCCCGTCACCAGGCGCCCCGTCACGCGGCGCCCCGTCACCAAGCGCCCGACCCCACGCCCGGCGCCCGCGGCAGCGCCCGCGCCCGCGGCC
>CALBMW010000918.1 GCA_937896275.1 uncultured Myxococcales bacterium | reverse complement strand
GCCAGCCGGGCATGGGCGGCCAACCGGGCATGGGCGGCGACGGCGGCGCGCCGGTGGGGGGCGAGGGCGGCACCCCCGAACCCGACGACGAGTGCACCGACGGCGACATCGTCGACGAGCCCTGCCCGGACGGTGGTCGTCGCAGCCGCACCTGCGCGGGGGGCGTCCTCGGCGCCTGGGGCGCCTGCTTCGATCCCGACGCCGCCTGCCAGGACGGGGACGAGGAGGTTTTCGCCTGTGGCCTCAACGGGCGCGGCGATGAGTCGCGCGCCTGCGCCGAGGGCCGCTGGCAGTCGGCGGGCGGGTGCGTCGACCGCGACGTGTGCGTGGACGGCGCCCGCCAGCCCGTCGCCTGCCCCATGGGGGGGGGCGTCGACCGCCCGTGCGCCGGGGGCCAGTGGGGCGCGCCGCCGCCTTGCCCCGAGCAGGCCGAGTGCCGCGACGGCGAGATCGAAGCGGGCCCTTGCGGCCAGGATGGCCAACACCAGCGGACCTGCGCGCGCGGCGCCTGGGGCGGGTGGTCTGCGTGCGTCGAGCAAGCGGAGTGCGAGGCCGGCGCCCACGAGTCGCAGGCCTGCGCGGGAGGCAGCCGCGCGCGTGCTTGCGTCGGGGGCGCGTGGGGCGCATGGGGCGCTTGCCTCGGTGCGGACGCGGCCTGCGAAGAGGCCCCCGAGCTGCGCGCCGGCGTGGCGATGGTGGTCGACCTGCGGGGCCAGATCAGCCACGTGGCGGGCGACTGCGGGGGCGCCGGGGCGGACGCGGTGCTGCGCTTCGAGCTGGCCGCCCCCTCCCACGTCGTGATCCGCGCGACCCAGGCCACCTTCGACACCCTCTTCGACCTGCACGCCGACTGCGACACCTCGGTCGCGTGCGACGACGACGGAGGCGACGGCACGCTCTCGCGCGTGGACATGGAGCTCGATGCCGGCCCCTACCAGCTCTTCGTCGAGGGCTACCAGGGCGCCGTGGGGACGGCGACGGTGATGATGGAGGTGACGCCGCTCGGCGATGGACCGCCCGATCCGCCCGAGCCGCCGATCGAGGACGCGGCGAGCTGGCCGGGGGTCCGCCAGGGTGTTCCGCTCGACGAGACGGCCGAAGGCGGCTTCTCGGTGTGCTGGCGCGGCGCCTTCGCCGATGAGCTGCCCATCGCCACGATCGAGCAGGACTGCGGTCGGGCGGTGATGATGATCGGCTGCCGCCCCATGGGAGACGACACGCTCACCGTGGCGGCGATGGGGCTGCGCGCCGAGGTCATGCGCGTGGTGCCGGACCAGAGCGCGGCCTCGCACGAGCACAACGGCGTGGCGTGGTACTTCGGGCGCGCCTTCTCGTGGGGCTTCGCGCCCGTCGGCGCGGCGCTCAACCGTAGCCAGTGCGACGTCCAGGCGGGCGACGACCGGATGTGCTGGCACACGGGTCCAGGATTGGGGGGCTTCCGCTGTGGCGCCACCCAGGGCCTCAACGACAGCGTGGAGTGGGAGCGCGTCGTTCTGCACCGCCCCGGCGCGCTGTGATCGACCGACTCCCACCGTCCGGACGGCGTCGGGCCGGCGCGGTGGACATCACGGCAGGAGCGGGCGCCCCGGCAGGCCGACCTCGACGCGCTGCACGCCCCGCGCGCTCGCGGGGGTGAAGGGCGGGATCGCCAGCAAGCTCAGGTAGATCGACGTCTCGCCGAAGGGCGCGGTGCCGAACGCGAGGTTGGCGTAGATGGCGCCGTCCGCGACGGCCAGGCGGCTCATCGGTCCGCCCTCGGCGCGCCGCACCCACACCGCGGACTCGCTCAGCTGCAGGCCAACGACCCCGTCGAAGATCGCGTAGATGTTGCCCTCGGCGTCGATCGCCACGCCGTCACCGAAGACGCCCAGGCCGGCCTCGACGGCCTCGTGGGGGCCAAAGCCGTCGGCCGTAATCGGCACCCGGAACAGCCCGGCCAGGGGGGCGTCGAGCGCGGCGATGCCGGTGTGCCGACAGGTCAGCACCGTGTTCTCCGTCGCCAGCCACAGCGCGCCCTCGGCGTCGAAGGCCAGGCCGTTGGGGCCGCCCTCGGTGGGAAGGTCGAAGGCCTGGGTGGCGACCACCGCCCCCGCCGCCGGGTCGTAGCGCGCGATGAGCCCGCGGCAGGGGTCGCTCAAGTACACGTGACCGTCGGGGCCGACCGCGACGTAGTTCGGGCCCTCGAGCGGCGCCCCGTCGACCTCGGTCAGCGCGGTCGTCACCTCGCCGTCGGGGCTCACCCGGCGGAGCGCGAGCCCCTTGCCGTCGGCCACCCACAGGTTGCCGGCCCGATCGTAGGCCACGCCCAGCGGCGCCACGAGCGCGTCGCCGTGGGTCGGCAGCAGGTCGCCTTCGCCGGCCGCGTCGAGTCGGAGCAGGCCGCCGGGGACGCCGAGCACGATGGCGCCGTCGGTGTCGAAGGCCAGGTCCTCGGTGGAGCCCTCGACGCCCAACTCGGTCAGGCGCGCGTCCACGCCGCCGAAGCCGTCGCTGCCCAGCGGCGTCGCGCGCACGGCGTCGACGACGGCCACCACCGACCCGGCGCCGACCGTGGCCCGCAGGCGGTTCTGGACCGGCGCGACGCCCAGCGTCCATCCGATGCCGGCACGCCCCGCGGCGTCGGTGAGGACCGTGGCGGCCGCCGAGCCGCCCCCCCGCTCGACGACGACGTCGAGGCTCAGACCGGCGGCGGGGCCCGCGGGCGTGCTCACCACCGCGACCAGATCGAGGGCCTCGCCCGCGGCGCCCTCCGCGGCGGGCTCGGCCTCCCACGTGAGGCTGAGGCTGCTGAACGCCATGGCGGCGTCGGCGCTCGTGGCCGCGTCCGGGCGCGGGGCGGCGTCGGGCGTCGAGCCCCCGTCGTCGCAGGCGATCAGCGGCAGACCGGCGGCCAGCGGCAGACCGGCGGCCAGCACGGCGGCGAGGAAGAGGCGCATCGAGGCTCCGGTTCAGCGCGGGGGGCGGCGGCGGGCCTGAAACCAGGGGCGGTAGCCGCTCATGCGCTCGGTCTGCGCCGCCGGGGCGTGGCGTCGGCAGGTGGATCGCTCAGGGCTCCCCTCGGGGGCTGCCCAGCGTATCTCAGCGCAATCATTGGGGTTATAGGCCATCTCGAAGTCGGCCTTGCGATGGATCAGGTCGATCAACCGCACGACCTGCGCGGTGCCGTCGCTGCGTGTGTAGCGGAAGGTCTTCTCGGTCAACCAACGGTCGCGCGCCTCGCTCACGCGGGCGGCGGCCGTCTCGACCTCGGCCGCGCCCAAGCCGAAGCGATCCGGCGCCCGCCGCATGTCGTCGACGAACCGGAGCACCGTGTCGAGCGCGATGAGCAGGCGCATATCGCGGGCCGGCGTGCTGAAGTCCTCCCAGGCGCCGACGGTCTCGAAGACCGCGTAGCCCTTGGGCATCTCGATGGTGGACCAGCCGCGCTGACCCTGGAACTCGAGCCCGTTCTGGATGGAGACGATGCGCCGCGCCACGGCCTCGTCGAGGGCGTCGACCAGCGAGCGCTGCATCACCAGCGCGTCGAGCGGCCGCGGGTTGATGAGCCCCTCCATGCGCACGTAGAAGTCGTCGACGCTGACCTCGTATTGCTCCCGACTGAAGGGGCGCAGGCCGTCCTCGCCGCGCAGGTCCTCGTTGGGCACCGCCTGCAGGGCGCCCGCCTCGCGATCCCAGACCAGCGGACGCCAGGCCTTGAAGCCGGCCCCGACGTCCTTGGTCTCGGGCGAGAAGAGGAAGGTGCCTCGCCAGAAGCGTCGGCGCCCGATCGTGCCGTCGGGCTGGGCGTCGGCGGCGATCATCTCGCCGTAGTGCATGGTGCCCTGGGGCACCCACTTCGCCACCACCAGCAGGTGGCCGTAGGGATCGGCGTAGGGCGTCCCCGCGGTCAGCGCGTTGCGGCTGAGGGCGACCGGGTAGGCGTCGGTCGCGTCGTCCTGGGGGGCGGTGCGCCCGCTGGCCGAGTGGACGCCGCTGCGCACCTTGCGGTTGGCGAACCAGCCGAAGGCGTCCACGGCGTCGCTCATGGGCGCCGCGATCAGGTTGTCGGTCACGGCGCCGCAGCGCGGCGGGCGCCCCGTGCGGCCGCGCGAGCACTGGCGGTAGCCGAAGGGCAACCCCAGCTTCCATGCGAAGTAAGCCCTCAGAAGATAAGGCAAATCGGCGCAGTCCGGCTCCAGGCGGAGGCGGCCGTCCTCGCCGGCGCCGTAATGGTCGAACAGCAGGTTGTGGTCGCGGTCCTGCAAGAGCGTCTGCAGGTTGCTCCACGTCAGATCCGAGTCGCCCGCGTAGTCGAAGAGCGACTCCACCCAGGCCGCGAAGAGGTTCTCGGTCGCCTCGCCCCAGGCGCGCCGGAGGGGCCACGCCGCCTGCGTGTCACCCAGAGGCGGGGGGCGCGCGCTCACGTTCACCGCGAAGCAGGCCAAGGTGCGCTGGCCGTCGCCGAACAGCACCTTCCAGCGCCCGGCCTCCGGCTTGTCCACCTGCACCACGTAGCTGAAGGGCGGGCCCCCCAGGCGCTTCAGCGGGGGCGTGAGCCGATCGCCGGAGGGCGTCAGCAAGTCCAGCCGCACCGGGCCCGGATCGTCCTGCGTGGTGGCGATGAAGCGGACCGGCTGGTCGGCGTGCGGCCGCATCGGCGACCGGAAGATGGCCACCTGCTGGCTGTCGGTGCAGCGCTCCGGCTCCATCGGCGGGGAGGCGGGGCGCAGCTCGGCCACGCCCTGCAGCGCCACCCCGGGCGGCTGACCGAGCACGCTGATGCGGGTCATCCGCTCCACGAAGGCGGTGCGGGAGGTGCCCCGGCCCAACTCCAGATCGGTGACGCGGATGCGGTCCACCGTGAGCAGCGTCTCGGTGCCGTCGGGGCGCGCGGGATCCTTCTCGGCGCACGGCACCAGGTACTCGGCGAAGCTGTGGATGGCCATCGCCCGGCCGTCCTCGGTGCGCCCGAGGTACAGCATGATGTGACCGGGGAAGTGCAGCAGCACCACGCCGCGCTCGGCGGCCGCGTCAATCAGCAAGAGGCGCTCGCGCTCGCTCGCCATCTTCGAGACGTCGATCGAGAAGGTGCCCGCGGCGGCCTGGGCGGCGGAGTGGCGGGGAAGCTCGAGGTCGAAGGCCGCGAAGACGTCGAGCAGGAAGCGCGAGCAGTCCCGCCCGCCGTCGGTGCCGCCCCAGCCGTAGGGGGTCTCGAGATAGCGGAAGGCCTCTTCCAACAGCGCCCGGCGCGTGAGGGGGCGCGCGGTGGGTCGGAGGGCGTCCACGGGCAGCGGCGCCGAGCGGTGGACGCCGTCGCGGGTCGCGAAGAGGGCCGCGCCGGTGGCGTCGATCGGCACCAACGTGCCGTCGGGCACGGCGACCGTCAGGCCATCGCCGCTCAGCGTGCGCTCTCCCACCACCGACGCTGTGGGGCCCGAGACGAAGGCGGCGCGCTCGGGGCCGGCGAGGATGGGTGACAGCGGCGCCGACCTGGGAATCCAGCCGTAGGCGAAGCGGGTGCGGACGAGCAGCAGGTCGCCGGGCCACTGGGCCAGCACCTGCAGCGCGGCCTGGGCGTGGACCGCGCTGCAGCGGTTGCGATCGAAGCGCAGATCGAGCGCCGGCGTGTAATAGGGGCGAAGGGTCGGGGCGCACCGCAGCTCGATGTCGGCGAGCGCCGCGCGCACCTCGCCCCCGACGACGGCCGGCAGGCGGCTCGCGTCGAAGTCGCCCAACTCGATGGGCGTGAGGCTCTCGCCGCGCGCGCCGACGTAGGCCTTCGACGCGAAGCGCTCACCGAGCCACGAGAAGCGGCTCGCCAGCTCGGCGCGCACGCCGGGGACGTCGATTCGAGCGTCGAGGTCGTAGACCGTGAAGGGCAGGGCGGCGCCGCCCTGGCGCAGCGCGCGATCGTGATCCGCGATGTCGGCCGGGGTCATGAGCACGGCGTCGGGATCGCCGTGCGCGCGCGAGCGCTCGATCCAATAGGCGGCCGTGCGGTGCGCCGGGTCGACGCCCGGCTGCGTGGCGGGGGCGGGCGCGGTCTCGGGGCACACGGTGGCCACCGGCGCCGCGGGCGCGGCGTCGGCGATGCCTACGGGGCGCACGCCGGCGGGCTGCGGGTGGCCGCACGCGACGAGCAGGACCGTCCACAGTGCGGGGCAGAGGCAGGGTGCCAGGCGGCGCATCGGGGGGAAGCTAGCAGACTGCAACCGTGGACGCCTACTCCGGCGCGCGCTGCGGCGCGCTTACGGCCTGACCGCGCGCGTCCGGCCGCGCGCGTTCAGCGGTGCGTGGCTGCCTCGCCGGACGGGGCCTCGCAACGCCGTGGCCCGGCCCCTATCATGCTCGGCATGCGACCCGCCCGCCACGCCCTGACCGTGTTCGCCCTGACCGCGCTCGCCCTGTCGGTCGCCGCTTGCGCCGAGCAGGCCGATCCGCTCGACGACGACGACGGGGCGGTCCCGCCGGGGCCCTCCGGCGGTGGCGGCAACATCGCCGGGCCGGGCGCCGATCTGGCGGTGGTGTCGCTAAGCTGGTCGCCCGAGGGGCCCTCGCCTGGCGCCCCGGTCGTCCTCAGCGCCGAGGTCCGCAACGACGGTGACCGCCGCGTCGAGTTGGTCGTGGCCTTCCGGGTGGAGGGCGCGGTGCTGGCGACCGTGCAGGCGGGCCAGGTTGCACCGGGGGCGACCGAGCGCGTGCAGATCGGCAACCCGTGGGTGGTGCCGGCGCCTGGCACGTGGCGCCTCGAGGCGATGGTCGACCCGGGCGATCACCTCCTCGAGGAGGACGAGGACAACAACCGCCTCGAGCGCGCGCTCGAGGTCCCGGGCGCGGACGCACCGGGCCTACCGCCCGTGGACGCCGCGCCGCCGCGTGCCCCCGCCGACGCGGGCGCTCCCCCCGATCCGGTGAACCCGCCCGACGCGGGCGCTGCACCCGATCCGGCGAACCCACCCGATCCGGCGAACCCACCCGATCCGGTGGACCCTCCGCCGCCGTTGGACCCTCCGGCGCCGGTGGATCCGCCCGCTCCGGTGGACCCGCCCCCGGCGCCGTCCTGCCCCTGCGATCCGCGCTGGGACAACACCTGCTTCTACCCCGCCGGCGTCGGCTGCGAGGCGACCGAGCCCGGCGGCTTCTGCGACCCCGACGGCAACGGAGATCACTTCGACGCCGATTGGATTCGTGGCTACTTCGACTACCGCACCCGCTGTGGCGAGCCCGGTAACCGCGGCGACGGCGACGGCGACCACGGCGACCACGGGTAGGACGCCTGGCCCCTCAGGCGGTCCCCCCAAAGGCGGTCCCCCGAAAGGCGATCCCCCGAAAGGCGATCCCCCGAAAGGCGATCCCTGCGCCCACGACGTGCACCTGCACCACGCTCTCTTCGGCGGGTACGCCGATGCGCAACGGGAAGCCGTAGTGCCCGGTGCCGCGGTGGACGTAGAGGCGATCCGGCCCGCGGGCGAAGAAGCCGTGGTCGGGCACCTTGCCGATGCCGCCCGCCACGGTCCAGTTCAGGCCCAGTGAGACCAGCCCCAGCTGGCCGCCGTGCGTGTGCCCCGACAGGACCAGATCGGCGCTGCCGGGCGGCAGGTGTCGAAACGCGCCCGGATCGTGGAGCAGCACGAGGCGCAGCGCGCCATCCTGCCGCGGGGTGCGCGCCGTGGCGGCCTCGAGGTGGGCCTGGCGCTTGCGCAGGCGGTAGTCGAAGCCCACGACCTGCACCCGTCCGGCGGCGGTGTCGACCATCGTGGCCTCGTCCACGAGCAGCGTGACCCCGGCCTCGGCCAGGCCCCGGCGGACATGATCGGGGGCCTCGTGGTCATGGTTTCCGAGGCAGGCGAAGGTGCGGCCGGCCAGCGGCCTCAAGGGCGCGAGCGCGCGGCCCAGCGAGGTGCACGCGGCGCCGTCGACCCGGTCCGGCTCGTCCGCCGAGGCCATCGTCAGGAAGTCGCCGGTCAGCAGCACCAGATCGGGGATGGCGTCGACGGCGCGCGCGCAGATGGCGGCCAGCCGCTCCTCGGACATGAAGGGGCCCAGGTGGGGATCGGTGATTTGCACGAGCCGCAAAGGACGCGCGACGCGGGCGTGGCCCAGCGGGTGCCGCGTCACCTCGACCGGGCCCGGCGCGCCGTCGAGCGCCAGGTCCACCAGCGAGCGCGGGGCGCGCACGCTCTGCGCCAGGCCGACGAGGCCGAGGGCGAAGGGCAGCCAGGGCGCGGGCGCCTGCCAGTTGACCGTCGCGGCCAGCGCCCAGGGCCCCGCGAGCAGGCAGCCGGCCGTCCAGGTCAGCGCGGGCAGGCTGACCCCGAAGCGCCACAGGCGGCCCCGCATTCGGGGGCGGACCAGCCCGCCGAAGTGCGCGAACACGCTGATTTGAAAGGCGATTTGCAGTGGCCAGGGCAGGGGCAGTGAGGGCGCGATCGCCAAGCCGATCGCCGACTGCAGGCCCACCATCACGCCGGCGAAGATCGCGAACAGACGCCCCCGACCGAAGCCCGCGGTGAGCACGAGGGTCGGCACGCCGAACAGGACCAGCAGGTGGAGGGCCTCCATGGGCCGCAGCATGACGTCGCTGGGGCCTGCCGGCAATCCGCGAACGGCACGCGCCGTGCACCGGCGGGCGCCGCGCGGCGCGGGGCCGTGCGCCACACGAACGGAGGGCGCGTGACGCGGTGGGCTTGGATGCCGTGGATGGTGTGCCTGACGCTGTCGGCCTGTGACGACGCAGGCGGCGCCGCCGATCCGGTCGAGGGGTCGGCGGGCGACGCGGCGGGCTCCGGTGACGCGGCGCCCG
>CALBMW010000917.1 GCA_937896275.1 uncultured Myxococcales bacterium | reverse complement strand
GCACCCTGTTCGCGGGGACCATGCTGCGCCGCGTCAAGAAGTGGCGCACGAACCACAACCCGGAGGCCGTCGATGCCGCGAAGCGGCTGGCCGATCTGTTCACCCCGCTCGCGCTGGGTCACGGGGCCGACGTTGGGGCCGGGCGCGTCGATCCCTACCCGCGCCGCATCACGGGCGACGAGCTCTGCAGCATCATCGAGCGCGACGCAGCGCTGATCGAGGCGCTCGCGGACGGCTACCACGACGAGGCCACGCCGCCCCCCGTCCCCTACCCGGGCGAGCTGCGCTCGGGGCGCCACGCGGGCCGCCACATGCCGGACCTGGGCGCGTTCCGGATCCTGCAGACGCTCCGGGCTTTCTACAGGCGCAGCAGGCGGCTCGACGCGGTGCAGGCCGACACGCTGAGCCTGCCCATGCTCGCGCCCGTCAAGGCCCCCGAGCCCATCGCGTTCCTCGTGCTCAGCGAGCAGGGCACCTGGTCGATCGAGATCCGCGAGATCAAGGCGCTGCCGAAGGCGCCGGTCGTGATGCTCGACGCCACGGGCGCTCGCACGATCGAGGAGTACAAGGCGGCGTTTCCCCACTACCGCGTGCACATGATGGGCATGCAGGTGTGGGGCGCCCAGCCTCGCGCAGCGGTGCATGTCAAGACCCGGGGCGTTGCCCGGACCGCGCTGATCGATCAGGACGGCAGCCTAAAGCGCGCCGGCGCTGCCATGGTGCGCCGGCTGGTCACGATGCTGTGCGACGAGGCGCGCAAGGCCATGCCCAGAGCCCAAGTGGGGCGCGACCTCACCGTGGGGGTGCTCACCTACAAGCCGGTGGCCGACGCCCTGATCAAAGGCGCGCTGAGGCCGTTCGTCGAACAGCAGAGGGTCAACGGCGTGGTGATCGACGTCGGCTACTTCGGGCGCGACGATCGCGGGACGAACCGCTTCGAGCATGTCGACGCCCTGGGGGTCATCGGTGATGCCAGGCCGAATATCGGCGACGTCGACGCTGACTGCCAGCTGACCAGGCGCCCCACTGGCACCACGGTCACTGGCCGGGCTGAGTCGATCATCGAGCAGGCCGTCTACCGGGCGCGGCACACGCGCCGCGCAGCGGGCGAGGAGCCGATTCTGATGCTGGTCGCCGCCGAGCGGCCCCACATCAGCGGACTGGCCTGGCGCGAGGTGCCGATGCCCACCGGCTGTCCGCCCGCCGAGGCGCGCGGCGTCGCGATCGAGATGCTGTCCCACCTGGCGTCGCTGTACGGTGTCGTCGGCCTCAAGCCAGTCGAGCGCCACGACTGGTCCGATTTCCACATCGAGTCGCCGCTCAACATCGTCTCGCCGCGCCTCGTCCGAGACGCGATGGCCAGCTTCACGACCGAGCATCGAGCTGCCGGATGGCGGGCCTACCGCGTGACGGCACCCTTGGGCAGTGGACCTCCGTGGTCCATCTGGGCGCAGGACGACGCAAGCGCCGCCGCGTGGGCCCGCAGCGCAGGCTCGGTCGCCGTCTACCTTCAGGGAGACCGCGAGCGCAAAAACCTGATTTTCGCCCGTGACGAGAAAATTCAATAAATACGACTGGTTACGCGCTGATCGTTTTTGGCGTTGGAGTTTTCCTCAATGATTCCGCGCTAGTGCCCGAACTCGGTGCCAGAGTGCTCAAACGGGCATCTCCGCAGGGCTCCGGTTGGAGTTTTCCTCAATGATTCCGCGCTAGTGCCCGAACGCCCTATATGATCGCGATGCGCGCTCGGGCGCGCACGCGAAAGCAAGTACCATGCCGGCGCGCCCAGGCGACGCCTGTGGGCCGGTCGCTCGGGCTGGTCCCGGGTTCTCCCGATCGGCCACGCACACGGCCGGCCACGCACACGGCCTGCCGGGGTCGGCCCGGCTCCATCGCCCGCCCCCGGTCGCCTGCTGGCGCACCGTGCGGCCGTCCGGCGGATCGCGGTCACCGGGTCGGGCGCCGGTGGCGTCCCGACGGTCGTGAGCCATCGGCGCGCGGCCGTGGCCGCCGAAACCGCGCTTTCGGGCCGTGGTGGTGACTCGCAAGGCCAACGCGACCGAGGTGGGACTCTGCGCCGAGTATCGGCACCCGCCACCACTACGTCGATCTCCACGGCGCCTGCGGAAACAAGATCGTTCGATCCCGCCAACAGCGCGGAACTACGGAGCGGTGCGGGTCAATCCGGCCGTGTCGAGAGGTGATCGAGGTCGAGGAGATCGCTCTCGACGTACTCGCGGGCAGTGAGGTCGCTCAGTGTGCGGACGGCTGCGTCGACCTTGCTGAAGCGCCCAGTGGCGGCGACCAGCTTCTCCCAGCGTTCGAGGTGGTCGTGCCAGGGCTTCCCCTCGAACTCGATGTCGTCGTCCTCCGGGACGAACCAGAACGTGACCTCCACTTCCTCGGCGTCCCACGAGGGCGCCGCGCGCACGCGGACCTGACGAAGCGCTCGAAGGGCGCGTCCCTCCTCGCTGTTCTTGTCGTGCTTGTCCTGGATGCGAGCGACGAGCCTACCGGCGACCTCTTCGAAGTCGTCCGGGAACGCTACACGGGCACGCTTGCGGACCAGGGCCTTGGCAAAGTCTCGGCGGGACTGGTCCGTTGGGCACCCCGGCGTGCGCGCCCACGAGGCTACGATGGACTTCTCGACGGTCATCACGCGGTCGAGGTTTGCGACGAGGTGGCGGTCTTCGACGGCTGGGATGATTGCAAACGCCGGCCGCCGCCCTCGCGCGATGGTGCGGAGCTCCGACTCGGAGATCGCGACGAGCGGCGCCACCTCGACGTAGGGTCGCTCGAGGCAGCCTCGCACGACGTCGCAGGTCTGGGAGATCATCACGAGGCCGTCGACTTCTGTGGTCAGCGCATGCAGCCCATCCTCGGCCTCGTCGCTGTCGGCGGTCAGGGGGAAGGAGCCGTCCGCGGCGTGGATGAACCAGTCCTCCTCGAGCGCCAGGTCACCCTGTCTCCACTCGGCGAGCGCCGCATCGATGCGTGCGACCTCGGGTGAGTCGGAAGCAAGCGGCACAGGTCACTTCTCGCGTCTTGGGCGGATGGGCGTCGACGAAAGGAGCTTGCCCTTCTCGACATGGAGTCGGTCCTGGAGGGCGCCGACAAGCTGGTCAGGCGGCGGCGGCCGACGGGCGGCCTGCGCCTCCTCGGAGAGGGGCGTGAGCGTGAGCCTGCGTCGCCCAGGACCGACGCCGACGAGCTCGACGAACAGGTCGAACTCTTCGCGAACGAGCAAGTCGAGCGGCACTACGCCGTCTCGGTCCTGCAGGAGCATCGCGCGGTTCAGCGGAGCCGAGCCACGGTCGGTCTTGCGGAGGACGGCGAGTACCCGACGAAGGCGCGCTTCGTTGCGACCGTTCAGCGGCTTCCCGCTCGCCCAAAAGTGAAGGCTCCGGCGGGCGACCTGGAAGAGATCCGCGAGCTGCTCCCACGTCAGGCTGGTGAGCCGGTGCAGCTCGTTGATGGCGCGGGCGGTGCTCTCCTGCCCGTCGGCCGAGACCTCTGCGATGGGGAGTCCGCTGCTGGTCTGCGGAGGCGGGTCGAGCACTTCCTGCCCGAGGCCTTCGAAGGTGCCCGTGCCCGTCGTTCCGCGGGCCACCAGCCGTGGCCCAACCTGAAACACGGGCGGCGGATCGAGCATCGCGCCGTTGGCCGATGTGGAACGCGCGAGCGCCGGGTACCCGGTGGGTTCGGGCTGGTGCAGGCTCATGTCTCCCCTCCGTAGCGGTTCAGGAACTCGCGGGTGACGGCCCATCGGAAGACCGTGTATAGCCGCTCCGCGTACCGCCGCGCGTCCGCGCTGATCGCAGCGGGCTCGAAGTCGCGTTGCTTCGTGCTGAACATGTCGATGTCGAGGATCCAGCTCGGATCGTCGATGGCCTCGATCCCCGCCGGGTCCATGGTGCTCCGGGCGGGGAGCAGACCCCATCGTGCGAGCAGTTGCTCGCTGTCGCCCGGCACGTCGAAG
Source organism: uncultured Myxococcales bacterium (assembly GCA_937896275.1). Lineage (GTDB taxonomy): Bacteria > Myxococcota_A > Bradymonadia > UBA7976 > UBA1532 > JACKDN01. Next base: position 1,172 of record CALBMW010000917.1, on the reverse strand, counting down.
ATCGCCTCGCTCAGCGCCTGCCGGGCATGGGCTCCGGGGGAGGCGCCGATTACGCCGAGCATCTCTGGGCGCACGAGCTGCCGGATGTCTTCGAGCGCTTCTCCGGTCACCCGGTCGATGTACCGCAAGCCGAGGCGTTGAACCACGCCTGGCTTGATGTGCTCATGCAGGGCGCTCACAGCCACGTCGAAACGTTCGAGGAACTTGGCGCGACTGTTGTAATCGGTGGTCTCGAGCGCGAGGAACCCTGGGGCGAGCGACACGCGCCACGCCCCCTCTGCATCAGCGAACCTCCAGGCGGCGAGCTTTCGCTCCGCTGGGAAGGCCTGAGCACCCACCAGGATCCCCGGCGCCACCTCCTGATGCAGGACGGGGTAGGCGGTGCGGATGGCCTCCTGGAACGGCGCCACGAAGTCCGCCCGCTCGACCGACAGGATCAGCGGGAAACGCACCTGCGCGATTACCCGAACGAGAGGCGCGTCGCGCAGGGGCACCTCCTCCGGGGGAGGCGAGGTCAATGGGTTGAGGTCTGCGTTCAAGGTGCCTCCTGTCGTCCGGCCCGCCGAAACGGTGCGGAACATCCTGGAGTCGCCGCACGACGGTCACGCTCTGGACGATAGCCCCGATCGGGACTGATGTGAAGAGGGCGGTGAAGTAAGCCGGTCGGGCGACGCGGGTGGGCGGTCGGCCGAACCGGACAACACGCCCGGTGCACTGGCGGACCAGCCCTCTCGCGCAGTGGCCCTGCCGGTTGGACCGCTCGGCCGTCCGCTGGAGCGCAGATGGCCCGCAGCGTGGGTGGGGCGTTCCGCTGGTGTCGTCGAGGCGCGGCCGCGGACGGCGACGTCATGACGAATGCTATCCGGCACGGCGGAGGCGGTCGTTTGTGGACACCATCCGCGAGGCCCTCTTCGGCCCGGAAACCCGCGTCCTTCCGCTTTCTTCCGTCAGACGCCCCAAGCCCCCAGGGGGCCTCCTCTGATCCTTATACCGTCAGGCGGAAGAAAGCCTAACGGCGCCACTTTCGGGCTCCCGACCCGGCGCGCCGCCGACCGACCGAGCGGACCGACGAAGGACCCGCGTGAACACTTCGCGCCTGGAATCGATAGAGCAGAGACATGGATCGAGCGCGGAGGAGCGAATGCAACCAAACCCGTCGCAGCACTTCGTCA
>CALBMW010000916.1 GCA_937896275.1 uncultured Myxococcales bacterium | reverse complement strand
CTCCCGGGTGGTGGCCGTGGGCGCAACCTTGCGCTGCGTTCGGCGTGGTGGCCGCTGGCCCTCGACCGCGCGCGGCAGCAGCCCCGCGCGCCAGGGTGGAACTACGAGCACCGCCACCGTGCTCGCCGCCGCAGCGTGGGCGCCGGCCGGGGTCACCCGTAGTTCCAGGGTGTCAACTGCGGCTGCTGCCGCGCGCACGGTCGTCGGGGTCAAGGCCCGCCGACGGTCGGCCGAGAGAAGTGCCAGGCACTTCTCATGGGCACTTCTTCATGGCCATCAGCGCGCAGGCACTTCTTCACGGCCAGCAGCGCGCACGGCGCGCAAGGTCGTTCGACGGGGGCCGAACCAGGTTCTCAGAGCCCGCGCACGGAACCCGCCTCGCGGTCCCGTGGGCGCGCATCGACGCGCTCGGGGATCCCGCGGGCGCGGGTGACCGCGTCGGCGAGCACCTCCCGGTCGACCGCGCCTGCGATGCCCAAGGCGCGGGCGCCGGCGAGCGCCGCCTCGAAGGGCTGCCCCGCACGCCCGTAGACGTCCGGGTGCACCTCGACGTAGATGGCCCGCTCGTCGAGGCCCCACTTGATGGGCTGGTAGACCAGCTGGATGCGCGTCCCCCAGGGCGCTCGGTCGTACAGGCGGTGAACGTCCGCCGCGTACAGGCGCACACAACCGTGCGTGGCCTCGTTGCCGATGGCCCAGGCGATGTTGGTGCCGTGGATGCCGTAGCTGGTGGTGCCGATGGTGAGCCATCGATCGCCGAGGGGGTTGTCCGGTCCCGGTGGGACGATTCGCGGCAGATTGGGGCGCTCGGCGCGGATGGAGTCCGGCACGCGCCAAGGCGGATCGACGCGTCGCCACCCCACACGGAACTCCCCGACGGGCGTGGGATCGTCGCGGTCGCCGATCGCCACGGCGAAGACCTCGGGCTCCGGCCCGACGGTGTAGTCGTAGAGCCGCATCTCCGGCAGGTTGATCACGATGCCCTCGTGCTCTGCGTCGGGCAGCACGTAGCGGGTGGGCAGCTTCACGGTGGTCCCCGCCGCCGGCAGCCACAGGTTCACGCCGGGGTTGAGTCGGAAGAGGGCGGGCGCCCCGACGCCGTGGCGGCGCGCCAGGTCGTACAGGCTGTCCCCCGCCTGCACCCGGGCGCTTCGGATCTCACCGATCACCCGCCCGGGCTGGGGCGGCAGGAGCGGAGCCGCCCTCGCGGTGATCGTCGCCAGCAACAGGAGCATGGTCGCGCGCATCGTCGCTCCGCCCCTCGACCGTGGCGGGCGGGTCGAGTCGGCGACCACCGCCGCGATCCGAGAGACCCGACCGGGCGGGTTGGGTGCGCCATTTCCGCCGACGACCGTGCATGGCGCGGCCCACGCGGCGCGCCTCGGTGAGGCTCTCGCTGAGCGACCTGCTTCGATCAGCCCTCGTCGTACTCACTCATCGGCGGGCAGGTACACATCAGGTTCCGGTCGCCGTAGGCGTTGTCCACGCGGGCCACGGCCGGCCAGAACTTGCGCTCGCGCACCCAGGGCAGGGGCCAGGCGGCCTGCTCGCGCGTGTAGGGGTGAGGCCACGCGTCGGCGGTCACGCGCGCCGCGGGGTGAGGGGCGTTCTTCAGCGGGTTGTCGGTGGCCGACATCTCGCCGCGGGCGATGGCGTCGATCTCGGCCCGGATGGCCAGCATGGCGTCGCAGAAGCGGTCGAGCTCGGCCCTGGACTCGCTCTCGGTGGGCTCGATCATCAGCGTGCCCGGCACCGGGAAGGACATGGTCGGCGCGTGGAAGCCGTAGTCCATCAGACGCTTGGCGATGTCCTCGGTCTCGACGCCGCTCTGGGCCTTGAAGCCACGGCAGTCGATGATGAACTCGTGCGCCACCGTCCCGTTGTCACCCGTGAAGAGGATGGGATAGGCGTCCTTGAGGCGCGCGGCCATGTAGTTGGCGTTGAGGATGGCGACGCGGGTGGCCTCGGTCAGGCCGGCCGCGCCCATCATCGCGATGTAGGCGTAGCTGATGGGCAGGATGCTGGCGCTGCCGAAGGGAGCCGCCGAGACCGGACCGATCGCCTGCGCGCCGCCGACCCCGGGCACCAGCGGGTGGCCCGGCAGGAAGGGCGCCAGGTGCTTCGCCACCCCGATGGGTCCCATGCCCGGCCCGCCGCCGCCGTGCGGGATGCAGAAGGTCTTGTGCAGGTTGAGGTGGCACACATCCGCGCCGACCGCGCCGGGCCGCGTCAGGCCCACCTGGGCGTTCATGTTGGCGCCGTCCATGTAGACCTGGCCGCCGTGGGCGTGCACCACCGCGCACAGCTCGGCGATGCCGCCCTCGAAGACCCCATGCGTCGAGGGATAGGTGACCATCAACACGGCCAGGTGGTCCGCGTGCTGAGCGGCCTTGGCCCGCAGGTCGTCCAGGTCGATGTCGCCCCGCACGTCGCAGGCCACGGTGACCACGCGCAGCCCGGCCATGGTCGCGCTCGCGGGGTTCGTGCCGTGGGCCGACGTGGGGATGAGGCAGACGTCGCGCTGCGCCTCGCCGCGGCTCTCGTGCCAGGCCTGGATGACCAGCAGGCCGGCGTACTCGCCCTGGCTGCCCGCGTTGGGCTGCAGCGAGACCGCCGCGAAGCCCGTGATCTCGGACAGCCAACCCTCGAGATCGGTGACCAGGCGGCGGTAGCCCGCGGTCTGCTCGACCGGCGCGAAGGGGTGCAGCGCGCCGAACCCCGGCCAGCTGATCGGCTGCATCTCGCTGGTCGCGTTGAGCTTCATCGTGCACGAGCCCAAGGGGATCATCGAGTGCGTCAGCGACAGGTCTCTGTCCTGCAAGCGCCTGATATAACGCAAGATTTCGTGTTCTGTGTGATAGGCGTTGAAGACAGGGTGGGTCAGGAAACCGCCGCGCCGGGCGAGGGCTACGGGCAGCGCGGTCTCGGCCTGCGCGACCAGATCGGCGGCGCTCGGTACGGCGGCCGCGATCGGGGCGCCGGCGGCGAAGATTCGCAGCAGGTCGTCGAGCTCGCCG
>CALBMW010000915.1 GCA_937896275.1 uncultured Myxococcales bacterium | reverse complement strand
GGCCGACGCCGTGACGCGGGGCGGCCGCCTCGAGCGCGCGCCCGCCCATGACCTCGCCCCGCTGGCGGCCGTGCCGAGCGAACCCCCCGAGGGCCCCGTCGGCGCGCAGCCCGACCCGCTGCGCGAGACCACCGAAGGCCCGATGCTGCCGACGCTCGATCCGAACACGGTGGCCGATCTGCCGGCCGTCGGCGCGACGCCGGCGTCGGCGCTGTGGGAGACCGTCGAGATCGCGCGCCCCGATCTGAGCGAACCGCCGATCACCGCGCCGCTCCCCGAGGCCGAGCCGTCCGCCGACGAGACGCGCCCCCTCGGCGGCCCGCAGCCGACGCTCATGGGGCACCCCATCCCTCCACCCGCGCTCGAGGGGGCCGCGTCGGGAGACGATGACAACCCTGCTCGGCGCACGCGCCCCCTGGTGCTCACCGAGCTGGCCGAGGCGCTGCGGGTCGCGGAGTCCACGCGGGGCGCGGTGATCGACGGCGTCCCCCCCGACGCGGTGGCCACCACGCCCGACCTGCGCGCGCTGGGCCTGCAGAAGGTGATGGACGGCGACGCGCTCGCGACGCCCGCGCGCCATCCAGCGCGGCACGGCGCCGAGCACGACGGGCTGACGGCCACCTCGGCGGAGCGCCCCTCCGCGCGCCTCCCCGCGGCGCAGGCGACCGAGCAGGACCCGCCGACCGTCACCTCGGCCGAGCGGCCCGCCGCTCGCCTGCGGATCGCGCAGGCGAGCGATCCGGGCCGCGCCGACCCCACCGCACAAGCCCTGGTTGCGCGCGGCACGCGGGCGCGCGTCGTGACGCTCGCGCCGCCCGACGTCGACACCGCCGATCGACCGATGTTCACCCCCACGCCCGCGCCCGCCGAGGGCGGAGACCGCGCTCCGAGCGGTCGCACGCTCGACGAGGCGGTGGTGCGGCTGGCCGATCCGGACCCCCTGGTGCGCGAGGGCGCTGAGCGCTTGCTGCTGAGCGGTGGCGAAGAGGCGCTCGATCGCCTGTTCGCGGCGTTTCCCGGGCACCTGATGCTCGACCGTTACGCCGAGAACCCCCGCGCGACGCCGGTGCAGCGGCACAGCGGCGTCCTGTCGACGATGGTGCGCTTCGGCCCCGCGGCGGCCGAGCGCGTCGAGCTGCTGTGCGATCACCTCTCACCCGAGGTCCGGTACTACGCGGCCTTCACGTTCACCGCGCTGCGCAGCCCACGCTCGATCGCCCGCGTTGGGCGGCTGCTCTTCGACAAGGACTCCAGCGTGCGCGACATCGCGGTCATCGTCGTCCTTGGCTACCGAGACACCGAGGGCTTCGCGCAGGTGGTCGACGGGCTGCGCCGGACGCTGGCCCACGGGCGCGACGCCGCGCGCCGCGTCGCCGCGGACGTGCTGGGCAGCCTGCGGGTGGTCGAGGCCGCCGGCGACCTCGTCGAGGCCCTCGTCGCCCCCCAGGCCCCCCTCGTCGAGGCGGCCCACCGCGCGCTCGTCGAGCTGACGCGCCAGGACTTCCGGCTCGACCGCTGGATGTGGCACCGCTGGCTCGAGACCCACGGCGACCAGCCACGGATCGCCTGGTTGCTCGACGGCTTGACCAGCGACCAACGGGCCATTCGCCTGGGCGCCTTCAAAGAGCTGCGCCGCGTGACGCACCAGAACTATGGCTTCTCGGTCGACGCCCCGCCCGCCGACCGCCGCGCCGCGGTCGTCCGCTGGCGCAACTGGTGGGGGGAGACGGGGCACCAGCAGTTCTGGGACTATCGCTGATCGCCCTCAACGAGGCCCGTTCACTCCCGCGTGCCCGCCCGGCAGGCCGTCGACGCGACACGGCGCGATTCAGTGGCGACGCGCCCGAGCCGCGCCAGGCGGCGTCCCCTCGCCTCCCGGACCCGACGCGGGCCCGTTGACTTCGGCGCCGCCGCCGCGGTAGAGGTGTGCGCCCTCGGTGCCGCCGCTGGCGGTCGCGGCGAGGGCACCCGAACATGCGCGCGGACCGCTCTGCTCCCTGGGGCAACGCGTTCCGCCGCCCCGGACGCCGATTCGGTGACGATGAGCACGGCCGCCGCCCCCACCGATCCCCTCTCCGACGACGGCGAGCGCGCTGGCGAGCCTCCGGGCCTCGTGCGCGATCTGCTGGCGCTGGTGAAGCCGAACATCACCCTGCTGGTGCTCATCACGACCGGCGGCGGCCTCTGGCTCGCGCCGGGTCACCTGACCCTCGCCCGCCTCGCGGCCGCGCTCCTGGGCACGGTCGCCGTCGTCGGCGCCGCCAACACCCTCAACTGCTACCTCGAGCGCGAGACCGACAAGTACATGGGGCGCACCCGCAAGCGCCCCTTGCCGGACGGCCGCATGGCCCCGCGGGTCGCGCTCTGGTTCGGCCTGGCGCTGGCGTTGGCCTCGGTGCCGGCGCTGACCTTCCTGGTCAACCCCGTCACGGGCCTGCTCGCCGCCATCGCCCTCGTCAGCTACGTGTGGATCTACACGCCGATGAAGCAGCTCAGCCCCGCTGCGCTCCTGGTGGGCGCCATCCCCGGGGCGATGCCACCGCTGATGGGCTGGACGGCGGTCACCGGCCGGGTGGAGTGGCCCGGGGTGGTGCTGTTCGGCATCCTCTTCCTGTGGCAGCTGCCGCACTTCATCGCGATCTCGATCTACCGCCAGCGCGAGTACGACCGTGCCGGCATCCAGACCCTGCCAGGGCGCCGCGGGGCCGAGCGCGCCCGCTGGCACGCGCTGTTCTGGACGGCCCTGTTGGTGCCGGTGAGCCTGATGCTGGTGCCGCTCGGCGTCGCCGGCACGACCTACGCGGTGCTCGCGGCGGTGTTGGGGCTGGTCTTCGTGGTCTGGGCGCTTCGCGGCTTCGCGCGCGGGGCTCAGCTCAGCCGCTGGGCGCGCGGCCTCTTCCTGTACTCGCTGGTTTACCTGACGCTGCTCTTCGCGGCGCTGCTGGTGGACGCGGGCCCGCTCCATGGCGGCTGACCGAGGCGCGCCTCTGCTCGAGGTCAATGACCTCATCGTCCGCTACGGCGACCGCACCGTCCTCGACGGCCTCTCGTTCACGGTGGGTCGCGGCGAGATCTTTGGTCTGCTGGGGCCCAACGGCAGCGGCAAGAGCACGACGTTCTCGGTGCTGACCGGGCTGCTGGCCCCCGCCGCCGGACGCTTCCGCTTCGACGGCGCGGACATCGAGCCCGGCGCCCGCTCGCTGCGCGCGCGCATCGGGGTCGTCTTCCAGAAGCCCAGCCTCGACAAGTCCCTGTCGGGCCGCGAGAACCTGATGCTGGCCGCACGCCTGCACGGGGTGCCCCGCGCCGACCGACGCGCGCGCGTCGCGGCTCTGCTCGAGTTGGCCGAGCTGGCCGACCGGGCCGACGAGCCGGTCAAGAAGCTCAGCGGCGGCATGGCGCGCCGCCTGGAGCTCGCCCGCAGCCTGGTTCACGAGCCGATCCTGGTGGTGATGGACGAGCCGACGAGCGGCCTCGACGAGCGCTCGTTCCAGCGCACCTGGGATCGCCTCGAGCGACTGCGGCGCGAGCGCGGGCTGAGCATCCTGGTCAGCACGCACCGCCCCGAGGAGGCCGCGCGCTGCGACCGCATCGCGCTGATCGACGACGGCAAGCTGGTGGCCTGCGACACGCCCGAAGCGCTGCGCACCAGCGTCTCGGGCGATCTCGTCACGCTGGTGGGGGCGGACGCCGAGGCGCTGGCCGCGTTGGTGCGCGAGCGCTTCGGCGTGGAGGCCCGTGTCATCGACAACGCCGTCTCGCTGCGCTGCGACGAGGGCCACGCGCTCATCCCCCGGATCGTCGAGGCCCTCCCCGCGGGGCGGCTGAAGGCCGTCCACCTCGAGCGCCCCGGCCTCGCCGAGGTGTTCCTCGCGCGCACGGGGCGCACCCTCGACGACGAGGGCCGGCCCGCCGCCCCCCTCGACCGGGCCACGCCATGAACACCGCGACCGCCGCCGCCCCCGACACCACCGCCGCCCACGCCCCGGAGCCCGCCCGCCTCAGCGCAGAGCTGGCCACCATCGGCGTCCTGTGGCGCCGCGATCTGGTGCGCTTCCTGCGTCAACGCAGCCGCCTCGTCGGCGCGCTCGCCCAGCCGCTGGTCTTCTGGCTGATCATCGGCGGCGGCATGGCCTCGACCTTCAACCTGCCGACGGCCGAGGGCCTCGGCTACATGGAGTATTTCTTCCCCGGCATCTTGGTGATGATGGTCCTGTTCGCGGCCATCTTCGGCACCATCACCGTCATCGAGGACCGCCACGAGGGCTTCCTGCAGTCGGTGCTGGCCGGGCCCGGCTCACGCGGCGCGCTCGTGCTCGGCAAGGCCGCCGGCGTGTCCTCGGTGGGCCTGCTGCAGGCCGCCACCTTCCTGATCTTCGTCCCCTGGGCCGGCTTCCAGTACGGCGCCATCGACTGGCCGCTCCTGGCCACCTTCCTGGTGCTGGGCGCGCTGGGCCTGTCCGCCTTCGGGTTCGCGCTGGCCTGGTTCATCGACAACAGCCAGGGCTACCACGCCATCATGAGCATCCTGCTGCTGCCCGGCTGGGTCCTGAGCGGCGCGATGTTCCCGGTGAGCGACAAGTCCCCCGCCCTGAGCGCCATCATGCGCGGCAACCCGATGAGCTACCTGGTCAGCGGCGTGCGCCGCGCCTTCTACGTGGACGCGCCGCCGCTCGGCACGACCGTGGGCAGCCACCTGGCCGTGGATCTGGCGGTGGTGGCGGGCTTCGCGGTGGCCTCGCTGAGCCTCGCGACCTGGCTCTGCTACAAGCGCCGCTGAGCCCGCGGCACGGCTGACGGCCCGTCTCCGCGCCGCCCTCCGACCGGGGACGCCGCTCGCAGGCATCAGACAGTCAGCAGATCAGCAGATCAGAAGATCAGCGTGAGGTTCGCGGCCACGTCGAAGATCGTTGTCTCCTCGATGCGTAGGCGCCGGCCGCTGGTGTCGATGGCCGGCACGTAGGTCGGGTTGTGCTCCGAGGCCGAGTAGCGCGGATCGCCCTTCGCCTCGACCAGCCCCGAGCCGTCGCGGTCCTTGCCGATGTCGGCCGAGCTGATGAAGTGCTCGGTGTCGTGCGCCAGCCCCAGCGACACCTGCAGCTTGGTGAAGGGCGACAGATAGGCGCCGAAGCCGACGTGGGTGCGGAAGGTCATGTACTGCTCGACGGTCGTGATGCCGTCAAAGGTCGGCTGCTCCGCCAGCACGCTCTTGCTGTCGGGGTTGTAGACCGCGCAGTTGCCGCCGGTCGCCGCGGCCGGGTTGCAGGTGCGCCCCTCGGCCGAGGCGCTGCCGCTCGCCAGGGCGTCGAAGAGCTCGGTGTAGTCCCGCCCCTCGGCCTGATAGCTGGCCCCCAACCCCAGGTCGAGGAAGATCTTCACGCCGCGCTTGGCGTACTCGAAGGCCACGAACTCACTGCCCAGGTCGAAGCCGGCCCGCGCGCCGGGGCCCACGTGCTCCTGGCTGCCGCCGTAGTCCTTGAAGAGCGACTTGTCGGACGGCACCGGCAGCACGCCCTCGATGCGCACATAGGGATCGGCGTAGCGGAAGCGCCGCGAGAAGCTGGTCGCCAGCGTCAGCTCGTGGACGCCGCGGCCCACCCCCTCGTTGCCGAACTCCATCACCTGGCCGGTGGGCGCGCGGTACGCGAACTCGAGGGTCCACTCGCCGCGCTGATCGTCGCGCTCCTGAGCGACCGGTGACCAGCGCAGCATGAACTGCATGTCGCCGAAGCCGGCCCGCTTGGGCAGCCCGTCGGTCGGCACCTCGAACAGGCGCTCCTCGTCGGTGGGCGCGATCGTGCTCGTGTCCGCCGTCACGACGGCGCTGTTGGCGTCCCCGCCGTTGCCGGCGAAGCGGATCGACTGCGTGTCCTGGATGACGATCGGCGCCTCGATGGCCAGCTCGAGGTCGTGCCACAAGCCAAAGCGCGCGCGGGGGACGATCTCGTGCGTCGTCCGCTGGTAGCGCAGCTCCTTGACCTGCACCAGCTCGCCCGCCGGCCCCGCCTCCGGGCAGGTGTCCCGGTCGAAGCCGCGCAAGGACGGGCTGCACGCATACTCGCGCGTGATCTTGGCCCGGCGCAGGTGCCGCCGGTACGTGACCTCGCCGCTGAAGTCGTAGGGGTCGTTCTCGTCGTCGGCGTCGATCACGTCCGTGACCTCGGCCGCGTGCAGGGCAACCCGCGGCAGGGCGACGAGCGCCAAGACGAAACAAATCTTCCCGGGGCCGATCATGGGCTCACCACGCTCGCTGGGTGGACGACTGCGCGGGCGAGCATAAACGGGCATGGACGGCGAGTAAACCTTGCGGGGCGCCCGGCCTCGAGGTCACTCGTCGCGAAGGCCCAGCTCCTTCATCTTCGTCTGCAGGCTCTTCCGCGAGATCTCCAGCCGGCGCGCCGCCCGCGTCACGTTGCCGCCGGTGTCGGACAGGGCCCGTTCGATCATCTCGCGCTCGAGCCGCTGCGTGGTCAGCTTCACCGCGTCCTTGAGCCCGGTGACGCCCACCGGCGGCACCGGCACCCGCGTCGCGCCCCCGCCGGGGACCTCACAGCTCAGCTCCGGCGGCAGATCGGCCTCGCCCACGAAGGTCCCCTCACAGAAGAGAAGGGTGCGCTCGATCACGTTCTCCAGCTCGCGGATGTTGCCGGGCCAGCCGTAGCGCAGCAGCACCTGCATCGCGGCGTCGTCCACGCGCTCGACCCGCCGCGCCAGGCGCGCGTTGTACTTCTCGAGCATGTGCGTCACCAGCAGCGGGATGTCCCCGGCGCGCTCGCGCAGGGGCGGCAGCTTGATGGGCACCACGTTGAGCCGGTAGTACAGGTCGTCGCGGAAGGCCCCCGCCGCCATCTCCGCCGCCAGATCGCGGTTGGTGGCCGTCACGAGCCGCACGTCGACCCGGCGGGTGTTCACGCCGCCGACCCGCTCGAACTCGCTCTCTTGTATGGCCCGCAGCAGCTTGACCTGCATCTCGGTCGAGACCTCGCCGATCTCGTCGAGGAACAGCGTCCCGCCATCGGCGAGCTCGAACCGCCCCGGCTTGCTGGTCACCGCCCCCGTGAAGGCCCCCTTCTCGTAGCCAAACAGCTCCGACTCGATCAGCGTCGCCGGGATGGCCGCGCAGTTGACCTTGATGAAGGGCTTGTCCACCCGCGGCGAGTGCTCGTGCAGCGCCTTGGCGATCAGCTCTTTGCCAGTGCCGCTCTCGCCGGTGATGAGCACCGTCGACGGCGTACACGCCACCTTGTCGACGATGTCGAAGACCCGCTGCATGACCGGCGACGTACCGATGAGCCCGAAGCGACCGGTGGCCGCGTCCACCGCGTGCGGGTGCGTCTCGTGACGGTTCAGCCGGAAGGTGGCCACCGCCTTCTCCACCACCTTGGTGAGCTCGGCCTGATCGAAGGGCTTGGTGACGAAGTCGAAGGCCCCGGCCTTGAGGGCCTCGACCGCGGTGTCCACCGTCCCGTGGGCGGTGATGATGATCACCGGCAGGTCCGGCTGGTGCTCGGTGACGTGCCGCAGGAGCGCCATGCCGTCGACGTTCGGCATCCGCAGATCGGTGATGACCGCCGAGAAGTTCTCCTCGGCCAGGATCTCGAGCGCCTCGGCCCCGTCGGCGGCGGTCACCACTTGATAGCCTCGCCGCCGCAACAACGCGCCGAGCACCTTGCGCAGGTTGCTCTCGTCATCGGCCACGAGGATCGAATCGACCATGCGCCACCTGCCTCTGGGCCCGAACGGACGGATGGTATCGCCCGGGGCACCGCCAAGGTAGCCCTCCGTGGTAGTGTCCGCCGGTGCGCCGCCCCCTGATCGCGCTGCTGCTGCTCGCCTGCAGCCTCCCGACCCGCCGCGCCTACGCCGGCGACGCGGCGCTGACGTGGCGTACCCTCGACACGCCCCACTTCCAATTGCACTACCCCGTCGGCCTCGAGCCCGTGGCGATGCGGGCGGCGCGGATCTGCGAAGAGGCCCACCACGTCCTCAGCCCCTTCTTCGCGCGCCGCGCCACCCAGCGCGTGCAGGTGGTGCTCGACGACTTCGGCGACTCCGCCAACGGCTCGGCCAGCGCCCTGCCCTATCCGCACATCCACCTCTTCGCCGCGCCGCCCGCCCTCGACGGCAACCTGAACGACTACGACGACTGGCTGCGGCTGCTCGTCTTCCACGAGTTCACGCACATCTTGCAGCTCGATCAGGTTCGCGGCCTGCCGCGCGCGCTCACCTGGATCTTTGGCGGCACGTCGGCGCCCAACCAGAACCTGCCCTCCTTCGTGCTCGAGGGCGGCGCGGTCTGGCTCGAGTCGGCCAGCAGCGGCCGCGGCCGCATCCACTCGGCGCTCTTCCGGGGCTTCCTCCGCGTGCACGCCCTGGCCGACCGCCTCTTCGAGATCGACGTGATCACGCACGCCCCGCTCACCTGGCCCGGCGCCAACGTCTGGTACATGTACGGCGGCCACTTCATCGACTGGGTGGCCCGCACGCGGGGCGCCGACGTCATGGGCAAGGTGCACGACGCGGTCGCCGACGATCTGATCCCCTACGCGCTCAACCGCGCGGCCGTCGAGGCGACCGGCGTCACGTTCACCGAGCTCTTCGCCGAGTGGCGCGCCGCCCAGATCGAGCGCGCTCACCAGGAGTTGGCCGCGCTGCGCGCGCTGGGCCTCACCGGCGAGCGCGCGCTGACCACCACCGGCAGCCGCCACGCCCGACCGCGCTTCCTGGACGACGGCACGCTCTGGAGCCTGGACTCCGCGGGCCGGCAGCGCTCGGGCGTCTACGCGCGCCACCCCGACACCCCGGTCGACGCCGACGCGGGCCTCGTCGCCGAGCTCTACGGGAGCGACACCTACGACGTCTGCCGCGGCGGCCGGACGTTGATCTTCGATCGCGGCGAGCGCTACCGCGGCGCCTATGGGTTCGGCGATCTGGTGCGGTACGACCGCGAAGAACGGATCAACCGCCAGGTGACCGTCGGCGCGCGCTTGCGCGAGCCCGCCTGCGCGCCCGACGGCCGGTGGGCCGCGGCCGCCCAGATCGTCACGGGCCGCACGCGGCTGGTGCGCGTCGAGCTCGACGACGGCCGCATCACCGTGCTCCACGACCCCGGGGGCCTCGACCAGATGGCCTTCCCGGTCGTCACGCCCGAGGGCGACGCCGTGATCGCGCTGCGGGTCAGCCAGGCCCAGGGCCGCGACCTGGTGCGCGTCGACGTGGCCGACGGCGCGGTCACGCCCCTCACGCACGATGGCGCGCTGGAGCTGCACCCGAGCTTCTCGCTCGACGGCCGCTGGCTGCTGTGGTCGAGCGACCGCGGGGGCATCTTCGACGTGTACGCCATGCCGTGGCCCGGCGGTGAGGCCCGGCAGGTGACGCGCGTAGTGGGCGGGGCGCTGCAGCCGGCGCTGTCGCCGGACGGCGCGCGCCTCGTGTACAGCGGCATCGTGCCCGACGGCTTCGATCTCTTCGAGACGCCCTTCCGCGCCGAGGGCGTTGGTCTGCCGCCCGCGCCGCCCGCTCTCCCCCCACGGGCCGACGCCGGCGAAGCGGCGCTACCGTCGCGCCCCTACGACCCGATCGAGACCTTCTGGCCGGTCGCCTGGGCGCCGTCCTTCGCCCTGAGCGACGCCGCCGAGAGCGCCAGCCAACTCGGCATCGAGGTCGAGGCCGCCGACGCGGTCGGTCACCACAGCGTGCTCGGCACCTTCACGACCGCGCCCGCCGAGGACGCGCTGGCGGTGAGCCTGGCCTACGGCTACCGCGCCATGACGCCCAACGTGGCGCTCAGCCTGTCGCACGGCACCGCCACGCGGGTCGACGGGCAGTTCGCGGGCAACGAGCGCCGCGACTTCCGCGAGCGCGCCACCTCGGGCACGATCTCGCTGTCAC
>CALBMW010000914.1 GCA_937896275.1 uncultured Myxococcales bacterium | reverse complement strand
GCCGCCCGTCGGATCGCCCGTGGCGACGTCGACGCCCATGCTGCCCGATGTGTCGAACACCAGCAGGATACGGGGCGCGAAGCGCTCGGCCCGCGCGCCCAACGGAGCCAACAGGAGGGCGAACCACAGCCACCCGACGGGTCCCCTCACCGACTTCCTCCCGGACCGACGTTGAGCCGGCCCCCCATCACGATTACCTTGTACACCACACCGTGGGGGGGCCGATGCGCAAGGCGTGGTTGCAAGCGGGCCTGGGTCTGCTGCTGGGGCTGTTTTTTTGGGCGTGCGACGACGGCTCCGAGACGAGCGAGCCGCTGCCGCCGGATCTCGAGCCGTTCCTCGACGTGGGGGGGACGGACGCGGGCGAGGTCGAGGTCGACGCCGAGGCGCGCGACACCTGCCTGGACGACGAGGCCTGCCCGGACACCCACTACTGCATCAAGGAGGACGAGGCGGACCTCGAGGGGCGCTGCCTCGCGGGCTGCCGCCTGGCGCCGGACAACTGCGCCGAGGGCACGCTCTGCAGCGCCGAGCACACCTGCGAGCGTGACCCGCGCTGCACCGAGGACGTGGAGTGTGAGCCGCGGGAGTACTGCGGTCCGGCGGGCGCCTGCGTGGCCGGCTGTCGGGTGCTCGAGGTCGACCTCTGCCCGTTCACCGAGGATGACCGCGAGCAGATCTGCGACGCGCGGACGCACACGTGCACGCCGCTGGTCGTGTGCTGTGGCAACAACGACACCTGCACGCTGAGGCTTCAGCGCGACTGCGACGACGTGCTCGAGGGCGCAGACCGGTGCGTGAACCCCAACCCCTGCGAGGGGCGCTGCGCCGAGGACACCGACTGCGCCGATGAGGACTACTGCGACGCCGACGCCGGCCGCTGCGCGCGCGGGTGCAGGATCGTGCCGGGGCGCTGCCGCGAGGATCGCTGCGATCCCGAGACGCGGCGCGTGGTCGCCTGCCCGTGCGGCGCCGACGACGACTGCGACGACGCGTTCTTCTGCGACACGCGGGTGGGGGAGTGCGCGCGCGGGTGCCGCACGCTCCCCGACAACTGCCCGGACGACACGCTCTGCACCGAGGCGCGGCAGTGCGGCGAGGGCTGCGTGGACGACGCGCAGTGCGCGAACCGCAACGGCGACGGCTGGTACTGCCGCAGCGGCGTCTGCCTGGCCCCCTGCGACGGCGACGGGGACTGCGCCGCGGGCATGGTGTGCGCCGATCGGCGCTGCGTGGCCGGGTGCCGCGACGACGTGCGCGAGCAGAACGACGAGTCCGCGTCCGCGGCGCCGCTCGACTTCGCGCGCCGCAACACCTTCGAGTCCGGGCCGCTCAACGCCTGCCCCGAGGACGCCGACTGGTACCTCTTCCAGACCCCCGGGCCGGGCTGGACGGTGCGGGTACACGTCGAGTTCGCGCACGCCGAGGGCGACATCGACGCCCGCCTGCACGCCCCCGACGGCAGCGTCGAGGGGGGGCAGAGCGCGGATGACGACGAGGACATCGAGGTGCGCGACGGCCCGACCGGGGACTGGCGGCTCGAGATCTACGGGCGCGGCGTCGAGACCAACACCTACACCTTCACCATCGACCTGCTGCCCCCCGGCGGCTGTGTGCCCGACGATCTCGATCCGAACGACGACGATCTGGCGGCGGCCACCGCGCTGAGCGCGCCCGGGCTGAGCGGGACGGCGGCCGTTCGCGGCCGGGCGGCGTGCGCCGACGACGTGGACTGGTATCGCTTCGATCTGGGCGACCGCGACGGCGTGCGCGTGCGGCTCACCCTGCTGGGCAACGGCGTCGACGGGGACGAGGAGGTCGACTTCGGGCTCTATGGCCCGGGCGCCCCGGCCGCCGACGATCTGCCGGTCTTCGTGCCGAACGCACAGGGCGGGGGCGGCGACCTGCCTCGGTGGGTGGAGTTCGAGATCGAGCGGGCCAACGTTCAGGTGACCGAGGGAACGTGGTACCTGCGCGTGGCCCCCCTCGCGCCGGGGCAGCGGGGCGCCTACGAGCTGGACGTGACCTTCGACCGCTTCCAGGCGCTGTGCGGGACCGACAGCGAGGAGCCCAACGACGTCGGCGACGAGGCCACCGATCTGATGCAACGACCTGCGTTCGTGCGGACGGCCTTCGCGGGCGGGATCGAGCTGCGGCCCGTGGTCGACCTCGAGGTGATCGACCGCTGGCTGTGTGGCGGCGACGAGGACTGGTACCGCGTGGAGCTGGCGGCGGGCGACGTGCTCAGCGCCACGGTCGAGCGCCCTGCTGACGGCCTGGCGGGAGACGTCGTGGTCGAGATCGTGGGGCCCGATGGGCAGGTCGCCGCGAGCGCCCGCAACGCCCAGCCCGTCAACACGGCCGTCCTCGACGAGGCGACGGCGGGCACCTGGCGGGTGCGGGTGGCGGGCGTCGTCGCCGAGACGCAGACGCTCTACACCTTGCGGCTCAACCGCGGCGCGGGCCCCGTGGCCTGCGAGGTGGACGTGGTCGAGGACAACGACACGCGCGCCACGGCGAGCCCGGTCGACGCAGGGCTGCTGCCGGGCCTCACGCTGTGCGGCGACGAGGGCGACGAGGACTGGTTCGCGATCACGGTCGACGCGGTCTCGGACCTGACGGTGCGCCTGCGCTTCGAGCACGCCCAGGCCGATCTCGACGTGGACGTCTTCCGCGGCGACGAGGTCGGGGCGCAGAACGCCAACGACGCCGCGGGGCACTCGCTCACCGACGACGAGATGGTCCGCCTCAACGACCGCCTGCCTGGCACCTACTATGCGCGGGTCACGGCCCGAAACGGCGGCGCGGCGCGCTACCTGCTCGAGGTGCAGGTCAACCCGCGCGTCTTCATTTGCGAGGAGCCCGCGGTGGCCAACGACACCCGCGAGACGGCGGTCGACCTGGGCAACGGCCCGGCCGTGCAGGCCTCGGGCGTGGACTGGCTGTGCGACCGCGTGCCGGCCACGTCGGACTGGTACACCCTCCGCGTGCCCGCCGGGGACACGCGCGCCTTCGCCGCCAGCTTCCTGTTCGGCGACGACGGCGATCTGGTGATCGAGGCCTACGACTTCCAAGGCAATCAGGTGGCGTCCACCGCCGACATCCAGCGCCAGAACTCGAAGCAGTGCCTCATCGTGGACGCGCACATCGGCGACCGCCAGCTCTGGTTCCGGCTGCGGCCGGTGACGATCAACCGCATCATCGAGGACGACGAGCGCCTGGACTACCGCCTCGAGGTGGTCAGCGGCGACGACTGCGAGGCCATCGCGCCGGTCGCGCCCGGGGTCACTTGGCCGCACGTGCCCGCGCCCTTCTGAGCGGGCCGCGCGCAGTGGACCTTCAGAACCGGGGACCTTCAGAGCAGGGGACTCAGAGCGCCTCGATCACCCTCGCCAGGCGCGCGCGCACCTCCGCGGCGAGGGGGCGCACGTCGTCGCGGCCCACCACCTCGAACATCACCTCCGGATCCACGGCCGAGACGACTGGCGTGCCGTCGGGGTCGAGGGCGACCACGACGTTGCAGGGCAGCAGCAGGCCGATGGCGGCCTCGGCGCCGAGCGCCTCGTTGGCCAAGGCGGGGTTGCAGGCGCCGAGGATCACGTAGGGCGCCCGCTCCACGCCGATCTTCTTCTTCAGCGTGGCCTGCACGTCGATCTCGGTGAGGACGCCGAAGCCCTCGGCCGGGAGCGCCTCGCGAGCGCGCGCCAGGGCCTGCTCGAAGGTGACGCCCGGCAGGCGGCGGGTGATGCCGTAACGCGGTGTACCAAAAGAGGAATCGCTCATGTCGAGGCTCCATTCAGGGCGAACAGGGCGCCCACGAAGGCGCCGTACAGGGCGGCGCGAAGGGGGGTCTGGGTGAGGGGGCAGGCGCCGGTACGGCAGCCGACCAGTCGGTGCCAGCCGTAGCCCAGCAGGGCGCCGACGGGAATCGAGAGCATCAGGGACATCGTGGCCTCCACGTCGCCCGGCCAGAGCCGCGGGGGTCCCGAAGTGTGGCAGGGCGTCGCGGCCTCAGCCCCCGGCGCCCCCCGACTCGGCGACCAGCGCCTCGGCCGTGGCGCGCAGCGACTCCACGTTGATGCCGGCCAAGCGTGCGCCGGTGACGCCCGCCTCCTTGTGGGCGCTGCGCGTGAGCGAGTCAAGGCGCGGCCGTCGCGCCGCGGGATCGGAGCCCTCGCCGCTGCCGCCACCCAACTCCACGACGTCGGTGTACCCGGCGCCGAGGGCGGTCAGCATGCAGTCGCGCCAGCGCACGGGCCGAAAGATCTGAAAGAACAGGCTGGCGCGGATTTGGTCGGGGTCGTCCGGGTGGAAACCGCCGCTCGCGTTGGACAGCACCTTCAACGCGGGCGGCCGGAAGACGGTCGCGTCCAGGGCGGGGCGGAAGGCCTCGGCGGCGCCGACCATGAGGTGCGTGTGGAAGGCGCCGCCGGTCTGGAGGCGCGTGCCCACCGTACGCTCGACGCTCTGGGTGTACTCGGCGAGGCGGTCCAGATCGGCGTCCAGGCCGCCCACGACCGTCTGGCGGGCAGAGTTGGTGACCGCCAGGCTGCAGTAGAAGCGGCCCGCGAGGCTCTCGCTGGTGGCCTGATCGGCCCGCAGCGCCATCAGGCCGCCGCGCCCATGGGTCTGCATGGCGACGGCCCGCGCCAGGACCAGGCGAAGCGCCTCGGCGAAGCTCAGCACGCCCGCCGTCACCAGGGCGTTGTACTCACCGATGCTGTGGCCCGCGGCCGCCCCGGGGACGGCCGCGTCGCCCGCCAGCGCGCGCAGGACGGTGAGGCAGGCGTGGGCGTGCGTGAACAGCACGGGCTGGGTGAACTCGGTCCGGTCGAGTTGGTCCGACGGGCCCTCACGGCTCAGGGTGGCCACGTCGTAGCCCAGCGCCTCGCTGGCCTCGTCGTACACCGCGCGGGCCTCGCCGAAGGTCCTGATCAGGTCGCGCCCCATGCCCACGTACTGCGTCCCCTGGCCGGGGAAGATGAACAGCGAGCGTTCGCGGGCCTCAGCCATGTCGTGCCCTCCCGGGTTCTCGGCCCAGGCGGTGTTCGCCGGGCGCCCTGCACGCAGTCTCGCAAAGAACCACGGCGGCGCCAACTGCTCTGCGGCTTGCCCTGCGGTGGAGCGCCACGGTAAGTTTCCATGGGGCCGTTTCGGCGCCCACGGGGGGGGACCGTGCGAGGACGCATCGCGACGACGGCGCTGACCGGAGCCCTGCTCCTGGTCGGCCAGGCCCACGGCTTCGGCATTCCGGCCAAGGTCTTCAGCGGCGGCGGCGGCAAGGGCAGCGGCGGCGGCTACGAGCACATCGGAAACACCGGCGTCGGCATCGCCGTCGGGGCGACCTCGGGCAACGGCGTCGTGGTTCGGCACGGCTTCCTGGTGGGCGCCGCCCGCGTGCGGGACGAGACGCCGCCGACCTTCGACCCGGCGCCGGGCAACATGACCGTCGCCACGTCCAACGATCGCTGCGTGGCGACCGTCGCGCTGCCCGCCGTCCACGTCGTCGACAACCGCGACCCGCGGCCGACCGTCACGATCACGCTGCAGACCGCCCCCCCCCAGGACATCAGCGCCGCCGGGCAGAACGTCGAGTTGGCCATCGGCACCTTCGACGTGGTGCTCGTGGCGAGCGACCGCTACGGCAACGAGGCGCGCGCCAGCTATCGCGTGGACGTGGTGGACCGGACCCCCCCGACGATCAACCCGGTGCCCAACCCCACGCCCGCCAACCAGCCGGCCGAGGCCAACTCTCCCCTCGGGACGGCCGTCGGCGGCCTCAACTTCGGGTGCGCCGACGTCTGCGACGCCGAGCCCGCCGCGCGGCGCCGGCCAGGGCTGGTGCGCTTTCCCATCGGCGACAGCGACGAGACCATCTCCTGCACCGATCGCAGCGGCAACGTGGCGCAGCAGATCGTGACCGTGCGGGTGCGCGACACCCGCCCGCCGTCGGTGGCGGGCCAGGTGCCCGCCGCGATCAACGCGGAGTGCCAGTCACCCAACGGCGCCGAGATTCAGGTCCCGCAGATCAGCTGGGCAGACGCCGGCTACGCCGCCGAAGACCTGACGGTCAGCTTCGTGCTCGATCCGGCCGGCGTGAACCGGGCCTACGAGCAGGTGCCCCGCACCCTGCTGCTCGCGCGCGGCGAGCATGTGCTGCGCTACCGCGCCGTGGACGGCTCGAACAACACGGGCACCCTCGACCTGCGCGTGACCGTCACCGACAACGGCGTGCCGGAGATCCGCGTGGTGAACGCGCCGCAGAACGGATGGCACGGCGGCCAGGATCCGCTGACCGTCACCCTGACCATCAACGACGGGTGCAGCGTCGACGAGATCCCGGTCGACGTGCTGCCGCGGCCTACCCGAATCACGCGCGACGGCAACAGGGTCACGCTCACCTACACTGAGGAGGGCCTCTACAACCTGTCGGTCACGGCGACGGACGCCGATGGCAACCGCACGGTGGACCGCTCGATCGCCTTCGGCATCGACCGCGGCCCGCCCGAGCCCGTGCTGATCGTACCGAGCCAGGCCGCCGTGGTGGTGGGCACCGAGGACACTTATCCGCTCTTCCCGCGGGCCGAGCGGGTGGCCCTCAGCGCGGGCGGCGAGGACGCCGCCGACGGCGTCACCTCGGGCATCGCCAACGTCACCGTGGTGCTCGACCCCGGCGCGGTGGGCGAGCGGGTGCTCTCGGATCACGACTTCGAAGGCAACGGCAGCCCGACGCGGGGCGATCGCGTGGTGGCCAACGTCGGCTGCGAGCTGCGCCGCGGGGGCGCATTGAACCAGGCCGACGGCTACTGCAGCCCGCAGAACACCTTGGATCTACGCGAGATTCCGGTCGGCGTGCACGAGATCGAGATCACCGTGACCGACTTCGCGGGTAACACGGGGACCGGCAGCGGCTGGGTGGTGAACGCCGATCTGAACTATGGCCTGGGTCCGGTGCGCCGTCGCATCGCCGAGATCCTGCAGGACCCCAACCTGGGGGCGGGCGTGAGCCAGCGCATGACGCAGGCCGACACCGTCCTCGGGCAGGTCGAGTTCGTGACCGACGAGCGCATCGCCGGTTCGGACTACCAGACGCCACGCTTCCTCGGTAGCGCCGTGCTGCAGACCCAGCAGGCCGTGCTACGCATCCAGCAGTCGCGCGACGCCACGCAGGGTCGGGTGCGCGAACGGCTGGCCGATGTGGGCAACCTCACCGCGCGGCTGGTGGCCTCGGACATCGAGCTGCTGCAGGCCCACACGCTGACGCTGGACCGCGCCGAGCAAGCTGAGTGGCTGCGCGAGGGCATGGAGGTGGACGGCGACATCGTCGTGGAGGCGCTGGGGCTCATGCGCCAAGCCATCGCGGCCGAGGACTACAACGCGGCGATGGGCACGGCGCAGACCGCGTACTTTCACGCCAAGAGCGCCTTCTCGCAGTGGCTGATGGACTATGACTACGTGCCCAACGCGGCCAACGTCGGCGCCGTGCAGGCCGAGTACGGGCGCGGGCGCGACCTCTTGACGGACATGTCCGACGAGATCACCGCCTACCTCGATCTGGGCGCGGTGCCGGGCGCGGTGTTCCTGGGGCGGCTGCGTGACCGCATGGTGCTCGCCGCCAACCGGCTCGACGTCGTGGCCGAGAACGGCTTCGACGTGCAGGGCGCGCTGAGCGACCACGAGTACCTGCAGGCCCTGCTCGATCTGCGCGAGGCCACGAACTTCAGCGGCACCGCGGGCGCCGCGGGCGCGTGGGTGCGCAACTACCAGTGGACCATGATGCAGGTCGTTCGGTTCATGACCCAGGCGTCGGTCGAGAGCGCGATCTACTGGCAGGGCAACAACCGCCCGGCCTGGCCGCTCTACACGGCGGCGCGCGGCTTCATCACCGACGGCGTCGAGATGCTGGGGGACCGGCGGGTGCAGGCGCTGCTCGAGCTCTACGGGCAGAACGACGACACCTACTGCCTGCTCTTCGCGGTCTACCACTGCGACTTCCTGACCGACGAAGGGGCGCGGGATCTGGACGACCCCATCCCCGACGTCGACATCCCGGCGTTCTGCTGGGACCGCATGCTGCGCCCCAATGAGTGGCCTGGGCGTAGCACGCCCCGCCGGCCTGCGGCCTGCCTCTGGGGGCAGGAAGCGGTGGACGCGCGGGCGAACTGATCGGTCGCGGCCTGCTGCGCGGGCACGGACCTTCCCTGGGGCCCCCCACCGATGGCATCGTGGCCGCCTTGACCCGGCGGTGAGGCCATGCGCCCGATCTTCATCCTCTCGGCGGAGTACTCCGCGCCGGTCGACGCCGTCCGGCCGCGCGCGGTCTTCGAGCGGGCCCGCCGCGACGAGGCGCCCCCGGTCGACGCGTTGATGACCCGCGCGGGCCAGCGGGCGCTCGCCGCCCTGCCGCCCGGGGTTCAGGCGACCACCGAGCACCTGCTCGTGACCACGATGCCCTACACCGATCGGTCGGACGCGGCGCACTCGGTGCTGCCGGTCGGCGCCGTGAACCTGCCTTCGGCGCTCAAGCAGCGCCTCGGCCTCGCCTCGAGCTGTCAGGCGCGCTTCGAGCTGGGCACCTCGGACGCGGGCGCCGCCCTCTTCGCCTCGGCCTTCCGGCTGCTGCGGGGGCTGCCGCATTCGTCGACGGCGCTGGTCATCGCCGGGCAGACCATGTTCGGCGGCGTTCGGGCCATCGACACCGTCGCGCAGGTGATCGAACCGGACGAGCGCCGGCAAGGGCTGCGCATGATCCCGGTCGGCGACGCGCTGCTCGACGCGCTGTGGGCGCGCTTGCAGGCCGACGGGCGCGGTGCCCGCATCTCGTGCGGCGACGAGCAGGACGCCGCCGCGACGCCCGCGCATCTGGCCAGCCTGCTGGCCCAGCACAAGCTTCGGCTGGCGGCGGAGTACGGCGCCGCGCTCGCGAACGAGGCCGATCCCGAGGGCGCGGAGGATCCGCCGATGGCCCGCTGGCTCCGGCGCAGTCACGTGGCGCCCGCGGCCACCGGCGCCTGCGCGGTGCTGCTGACCAGCGACGCGGCCCTGGTCGATCGTTGGCGCGCCGCGGGCGGCCACGAGCGGGTGGTGCGGGTGCTGGGCGTGGGCGAGGGGGACGACGACCCCGCCGTCGCCCGGCGCGGCGAGCCCCTGCTCTTTCTCAAGGCCATGCGCCAGGCGCTGGTGCACCTGCGCCGCAGCACCGGCGTCGAGCACGGCTTCGTGCGCCAGAGCGCCTTCGCCGTGTTGCACGACGCCTTCCCCTCGATCGAGCTGGCCTTCCTTCAGGCCCTCGGCTTCACGGCCATCGAGGGCATCGAGCGCGCGGTCACCGAGTGGCCCAACCCCTTCGGCGGGCTGACCGCATTCGGCCACGCGCTGGCCGCGTCGGGGCTGGTGCAGATCGCCAAGGCCTTTCACATCTTCACGCGCCCCCCGGCCTACGTGACCAGCGGGCGCTCCAGCCATCACCCGGACTTCAGCGGTGGCGACGCGCGCGTCCACTGCGTGACGACCTCGGTGGGCGGGCCGATGACCCACGTCGTCGCGACCCTGCTCGAGTCCGCGGCGGTGGCGCTCGACGCGCCCCTCCCGACCGACTGGCACGGGCCCGATCCGCCGCGGCGGCGCGAGGACGGCACCCGTGCCCCCGAGTCGACGGATCTACCTGGTTTCGAAGGGAAATCAGCCTGGGTCGCGCGAATCAGCGCCGCTTGGCGCGCGGCTCAGGCGGCGCGCGCCGGCGAGGGCGGGCTCGGCGTCGTCGAGGGTCGCACGGCCCTCGATCTGCGCACCGTCCCGCTCCCGCTGCCGGCAGGCTTCATCGAGGGCTGGCAGCCGGCGACGCCCCTGAGCCGAGGCCTGCGCGCCGCCCTGGGCGGTGACGAGCCGCG
>CALBMW010000913.1 GCA_937896275.1 uncultured Myxococcales bacterium | reverse complement strand
GGTTCCGAACGGCGGGGTGGCTCAGCTCCCGACCGGTGCGAACAGCTCGCCGTTTGCCGATGGTCGAAACGCGGGTCAGGTCCCACCAGTCGGGCAGCCTGCGCGGCCGACGCAGCAACAAAGCTGACCAGCCGGACGAAGTCGTGTCGCATGTGGCACCTCCAAAGTGGTTGGCCAAAGGGCGAGGTCGTTCATGCGCGGTCAGCCCTCGATGCCGCTTGACCGCAGTCGAATCCGACAGCGAAGGTGCGTCGCGAGCAGACCGCGCGTGGACCGAGCGTGTTCCGGCCATAAGTGCAGTTGTCGCACGCTGACCATCCGAAGCAGAGATATGGTCAAGAGTTGTGGATCGGGGATCAGGCGGCGCCCCCGTCTCGGTCCGGTTCCGCACCTGGATCCGCGGTCTCGGCGGATTCGTCTCATGCTTCGGCATGCTCGCTCGCGGTGCCGTCCGGACCGCTCTGCCCCGTTGGTGAATCGGGACCTCCAGCCCACGGATCCGGGCATGGACCGGGCGGCTCAGGAGGCAGTGACGGGGCGGGCGTTGGACTCTCGGTTGGGCGGTCTGGACGCTCGACCATCACACCGTCGGTGAAGGCGACACCGGCCCTGACGAGGGGCAGGAGCTTGGAGCCGTCCAGCCGGCGCCAGCCCGCCGTCGCGGCGATCATCAGCTTGTAGACCATCGCCGCGGCGGCCGCCCGCGAGCCCGCCCCCTTGGTCTTGCGTGTGCGGTGCCTGACGGTCGCGAAGGTCGACTCGATCGGGTTGGTCGTGCGCAGATGCTTCCAATGCTCGGCCGGGAAGTCGAAGAACGTGAACAGCGGCTCGATGTCGCCGGTGAGGCACGCCACCGCCTTGGGGTACTTGGCCTCGAAGGCGGCCTTGAACACCTCGATCTCGGCGTCTGCGTCCTTGCGTGTGGCGGCGTTCATGATCTGGTGCAGGATCGCCTTGGCCGGCGGCTGCTGACGCTTGGGGAGCTTGTCGAGGACGTTGGCGATCTTGTGGACCCAGCAGCGCTGCAGCCTGGTCTCCGGCCAGACCTCCTCCAGCGCCGCCCAGAAGCCGAGGGCGCCGTCGCCCACCGCGACCACTGGCGTCCGCATGCCACGCCGCTTCAGGCTGCGCAGGACGTGGGCCCAGCTCTCCGTCGACTCGCGGTAGCCGTCCTCGATCGCGAGAACCTCCTTGGTGCCATCCGGCCGCGCCCCGATGATCACCAACGCCGCAACGGCGTCGTTCTCGCCCAGGCGCACCTTGAAGTGCACCCCGTCCGCCCAGATGTAGATGTAGTCTTCGCCGTCCAGCCGCCGCTGCTTCCAGGCCTCGTACTCGCCCTGCCAGTCCTTGAGCATTCGGTTGATGGTGCTCGCCGACAGGGCCGCATCGGCCCCCAGCAGCATGGGCAGCGCCTTCTCGAAGTCGCCCGTCGACAGCCCCTGGAGGTAGAGCGCCGGCAGCACCTCGGCCACGTTCTTCGAGCGCCGGAGGTAGGGCGGCAGGATCTCGCTCGAGAAGCGCTGCCGGTCTCCGTCGACCACGCGCTTGTCGTTCACCCTCGGCGCCCGGACCGGGATCGTGCCGCTGCCAACCGTCACCTTCCGCTCTTCGGCGTGACCGTTGCGGACAACGAGAGCGCGGCCCTGCTCGTCGCGCTCGCCCCTGTACTTCTCGACGTACTCGGCGACCTCCGCCTCGAGGGCACACCTCAGCATGCGGCGGGCACCCTCCCGCGCCAGCTCGTCGAGCTCCAACGGCCCATCGCCCCACGTCTCCTCGCGGCTGTCGTTCCGTTCGGCCGCACCATCGCGTAGCCTCATCTCGGCGTATCCTCCCCCGGCCTGCAAGCCGGTGTTTGGGTTTCATCCACCCGGGAGGGTACGCCGCCTTCACCTCACGGCGATCCACAACTTCTGGTCATATCTCCTGTTGATGGACATGCTAGGCGTGCCCGACGACGAGCGAGCGGCGCTCTTGAATTCGGGCGAAGTGCTGGCGCGCGGTCGCAATGGCGCCCGTTTGCTCGTCGATCTCAGCTGGGCCGAGTTGGGCGCATCCTTCTGGTCCACGCTGCGGCAGTGGCTCAGCGACGCGGACACGCCGCGTCCGGTCGAGTTGGTGGTGCGTGACGAGCAGCAGGACGAGATTCCGCGTACCTTCGACCGCATCCCTGAACTGCACATCAAGGCACTGGCAGAGGGCGAGATGATCGTCGAGCGAGCCTGTCGCATCGTGGCGGACGGAGGGCTCGTCGCATCGCCGCAGTGGCTGCAAGGCGTCCCGCCTGCGCAATGGGTAGCTGTCGACCTAGGAGGCACCGGAGACGACATCATCACTGACCCGACGGGTTGGCGCGAGGCCTGGAAGGCCGACGGCCGATTGCCGGAACCGAGCGCCGCCCTGCACACGCTGGACGAGATAGAGACCGAAGCAGCGGCCGGCGATGGAGTTCCTGGGCTTCGGGGTGTGGCGCTGCGGCAGTACGTCGAGGCGCTCGTCGGAGGCACTGCAGACGCGCCGGCGCCAGTGCGCCTCCGCGATGCGCGGGCGCTGGGTGTCCGCGCCGGCGCGACGGTCGAGGAGTACGCGGCATGGGTCCAGCGAGGCGAGGACCTTCGATTGAGCGAAGCGTCCGCAGCCGCCAAGGTGCAGTTCGAGGAGACGGACCAAGCGGGGTTGGAACGTACGCAGATGCGCGCGCGGACGCGGCCGCTGCGGGCAGTACTGAAGGTGGACGGGCAATGGCACTGGGTCAACGTGACGCCGCCCGAGGAGTTCGCCGAACACCCTCGCGTGCATGCCCAGTCGATCGAGGCACCGGTGCCCGCGTTGACGCGGCTGCGCGAGGCTGTGGAGAGCCGCTCGAACCCTGATCGCGACGATGACCCCCTGCTCGAGACGGCAGCCGAACATCTCGACTGCGAGGGCCGGGAACGCGCCGCCTTCGACCTGGCGCGCACGTGGCTGTTGGCGGACGGCGCGCCAGATGGATGGTTCGCCGAAGCGGATGCGGTGGCGGTCGAGAACGGGGAGGACGCGCTCGCAGGGATGCTGAGAGCACCGCCACTTGAGGCGTCGATCGTGCTGGAGCCTTCCGACGCCTCAAGTTGGCTTGCAGAGTCGACGGTGGCGGTCTGGAGCAACGCCAGGTTGGGCTTGAGCGCGGTCCCCCCGGGCGGGCGGCCCCGGCGAATTGGGCCGCGCGACGGCGCGGTCAGGGTATGGCTCGAGGCG
>CALBMW010000912.1 GCA_937896275.1 uncultured Myxococcales bacterium | reverse complement strand
CGCGCATAGAGCACGCGCAGGTAGTCGTAGATCTCGGTGATGGTGCCGACGGTCGAGCGCGGGTTCCGGCTGACCGTCTTCTGCTCGATGCTGATCGTGGGCGAGAGCCCGCGAATGCTGTCGAAGCGCGGCTTCTCCATCTGCCCCAGGAACTGTCGCGCGTAGGCCGACAGGCTCTCGACGTAGCGCCTTTGCCCCTCCGCGAAGAGGGTGTCGAAGGCCAGCGACGACTTGCCGCTGCCCGACACGCCGGTGAACACCACCAGCTTCTTCTTGGGGATCGCGAGATCGACGCCTTGGAGGTTGTGCTCACGCGCCCCGCGCACAACCAGGTGGTCCAGCTCGACGGCGCGTTCTCTGGACGAATGTTCAGGTCTGGCGTTCATGGCCCGGTAAGATGCCGACCTCGCTTCGCGGTTGCAAGGGACCTCGTGCCCATTCTCCCCGCCGGCCGAGCCGACTACACTGCGGCCTCATGACCAAGCCCCACCAGCCCTGGTTCGTCCGACGCCCGATGCCAGCGTCGCCCGTGAAGATCCACCTGATCGGCATCGCCGGCGCCGCCATGGGGGCCTTCGCCTGCATGTTGCGCGACGCCGGCTACACCGTGCAGGGCTCGGACACCAACGTCTACCCGCCCATGAGCGACGAGCTGACGCGGCGCGGGGTCGCGTGGATGGAGGGGTTCGCGGCCGAGCACCTCGACTGGGGACCCGACCTCGTCATCGTGGGCAACGTGTGTCGCCGCGACAACCCGGAGTCCGTGGCGGCCGAGGCGGCGGGCATCCCGTCGGTGTCCTTTCCCCAGGCCTTCGCCGATCTCTTCCTCGGCGACCGCGTGCCCGTGGTGTTGACCGGCACGCACGGCAAGACCACCACCACCACCCTCGCCGCGTGGTTGCTGCACCAGGGTGGGCTGAGCCCCGGGCTGCTCGTTGGCGGCGTCGCGCGCAACTTCGGCGCCACCTACCTTTTGCAGGGCGGGGCAGGGGACCCCTTCGTCGTCGAGGGCGACGAGTACGACACGGCCTGGTTCGATAAGGGCCCGAAGTTTCTGCACTATTGCCCGAAGATCTGCGTGCTCAACAACATCGAGTTCGACCACGCGGACATCTACGACGACCTCGACGAGATCATCGAGAACTTCGACCGGCTCATGGATCGGCTGGGGCCGGAGACGCTGCTGCTGGCCAACGTGGACGATCCGCTCGTGATGGCGCGCGCGGCGCGGGCGAGCGGGCGCGTGCTGACCTTCGGCTTCGGCGCCGAGGCCACCCTGCGCGCCACCGAGATCGCGCCGGACGCGCTCGGCTGCGCCTTCACCTTCCACCGCCCGGACGCCGAGCCGGTGCGGGTGCGCTCGCCCATGGCCGGCCGTCACAACGTCTGGAACACGCTGGCGGCCTTCGGCATCGGGCTCGAACTGGGCCTGACGATGCCGGTCATGCAGGCCGCGCTGCAGACCTTCGTGGGCGTCAAGAAGCGGCAGGAGGAGCGGGGCGAAGTCGGCGGCGTGCTGGTCATCGACGACTACGCCCACCACCCCACGGCCATCCGGGAGACCGTCGACGCCCTGCGCGCGCGCTACCCCGGCCGCCGCCTTTGGGCGGTCTACGAGCCCAAGAGCAACACCGCGCGACGCAACGTCCATCAGGTCGAGTACGCCCGCGCCTTCGATTCGGCCGACCGCGTGGTGTTCGCCCGACCGTTCGTCAAGCGGGACGCCTTCGGTGACGACGAGCGGCTCGACACGGAGCGACTGGTGGCGGAGCTGCGCGGCCGCGGCGTCGACGCGACCTATCTGCCCTCGGTGGACGCGACCCTGGCTCACCTGCTCGCGTCGGTCCTGCCCGGCGACGTCGTGGCGTTCATGTCGTCGAGCGGCTTCGAGGGCATCCACGACCGGCTGCTCGCGGGGCTGAGGGCGAGCGCGTCCGACGCCTGACCGGCGACTCCGCGGGGGGCGACTCTGCGGGGGGGCTCGTCAGCGCTTGCGCGCGGGGCGGGTCCTGACGCGGCGACGGACGCGCGGCGGCCTGCCGGGAGCCGGTGGCAGGCCCTCTCGCAGCTCCGCGGCCTCGGCCAGCAGCAGAGGATCGGTCACCCCCAGCGCGTCGAAGCGCGCCAAGGCCGCGCGGGCGTCTTCGGGGCGGTCGCTCGCGTCGGCCGTCTTGGCGCGATACAGCCACGCGATGGGCTGGTCGGGGGAGCGCTCGGACAGCGCCTCGAAGAGACGCAGCGCGCCGACCGTGTCGCCCTGCTCGAGGCGAATGGCCGCCCACTGCACGTAGGCCTCGGGTCGCTCGGGGTCCGCGGCGATGGCCTGCTCGAGCACCGGCTCGGCCTCTGCGCGCTCGCCCCGCTCGGTGTGCTTGACCGCCAGGTACAGCAGCAGGCCGTACTCCAACTCGCGCTCGCCCGGCGACAGCCCGGCCTCCCGAGGCGCCGGATCCAGCGTCCGGGGCGCCGCCGGCGCCACCTTGCGCGCGTCGATCCACACCGGCTTCAGGTTCAGCACCGGATCGGTGTAGTCGATGGCGGAGCGCCCCTCGATGGCCAGGCCCGCGGCGCGGTTGAGCGCGTGGAAGGTGTCCTCGTCGTAGACCCGAATGTTCAAGGTGTCGTTGTCGGCGTGGTCGCGCGCCGTGGGGCCCACCCAGAACTGATAGCGAAACCAGCCGCCGGGCCGCAGCACGCGGTTGACCTCGTGGAAGTAGGCGTGGACCACGTCGGGCGGCAGGTGGGGCAGCACCGAGTAGCTGAAGACCAGGTCGAAGCTGGCATCGGCGAAGTCCGCGAGATCGGCCCCCGAGTTGGTCTCGAAGCGCAGGCCGGGGGCGGCCCCGTGCAGGCGCCGCGCCTCGTCGATCATCTCGGGGGAGACGTCGACGCCCACCACTTCGGCGAACCGGCCCACCAGCCCCGCCGTCATGCGGCCGATGCCGCAGCCCAGGTCGAGCACCCGGGCCTCGGGCCCGATCCGACCCTCGAGCCCCTGCAGCAGCGCCTCGACGTCGCGCTGACCGGACTCCAGGTAGCTCGCCTCGTCGGCGTCCTCGGTGGCCGAGACCCAGTACCGGGAGTCCACGCGCGCCCGGCGGTCCCAGTCGCGCCGCATCTTTTCTCGAATGTCCATGGCCCCGGAGCATAGGCGCCTTGGTCCGTGGGGCCAAGCCTCTGGACGTCGGGCGGAGCCAGTGATAAATGCGTCAGGTTCGGCCTTTCAGGTCCGACGAG
>CALBMW010000911.1 GCA_937896275.1 uncultured Myxococcales bacterium | reverse complement strand
TGGGGCGCCGCCGGCTCGGGCGCCCGCGAGGCCCGCGGCCGCGCGTCGAAGGTGGGCCGCGCCCGGACGCCCCGCTGCACGGCGTTGGTAGGATCGGGATCGGCGAACAGCCCGCCCTCGCCCGATGGGCCGTTCACCTCGATGGAGTCGTAGGCGTCCACCACCGCGGCAGCGCCGTCGAAGTTCCAGGTGGGTGAATCCTCGTCGTCGTCGACCACCTCGAGGTCGTCCGCCTCGAGCTCGTAGAGCCCGCTCTCGAGCAGCTCACCGTCGACGACCTGCGGCCCCTCCTCCTCGACCTCGGTGGCGTCATGATCGTTGAAGTGGCCGAAAGAGATGACCGACTGCCGGTCTGCCACGAGCTCGCTGCGCGCCCGAAACACCGAGTCGTCCGCCTCGATCTCCTCCGGCACCTCGTCGAGGAAGAGCTCGCGCATCAACTGGCCGAGGCGCGCCTTGTTGAAGACCACGTCCGAGGCCCGCAGGTAGCGGGCCAGGTCCCGCTGCATGTGCTGCGCCGACGGGTAGCGGTCCTCGCGGTCGCGCGCGAGGGCCCGCATGACGATCTGTTCGAGGGCGCGCGGGATCTCCGGGCGCAGCACGCTGGGGCGTTCGATCTCGGCCCGTCGCACGCGGCTCAGCAGGGTGACGTCGTCGTCGTCCTTGTAGAGAAGATCGCCCGTCAGCATCTCGTAGAGCACGATGCCGACGCTGAAGATGTCGGTCCGGTGGTCGAGGGGCTCGCCCTTCGCCTGCTCCGGCGACATGTAATAGAACTTGCCCTTGATGATGCCCGACTCGGTCTCATAGGCCCGGAGCGCGGCCTTGGCGATGCCGAAGTCGACCATCTTCACGTCGCCCTCGAAGGACACCAACACGTTCTGGGGCGAGACGTCGCGGTGCACGATATGCAGCGGGCGACCGCGGCTGTCGCGCTTGCGGTGGGCGTAGTCGAGGCCGGCGCAGGCCTCCATCGCGACGAAGGCGGCGGCGTCCACCTGAAAGATGTGGCGCCGCTCCTTGAGCCGCTTCATCACGCGGTACAGGTCGCGGCCGTCGATGAACTCCATGGCGATGAAGTAGTGATCCTCGACCTTCCCGAGGTCGAAGATCTGCCCGATGTTGCTGTGCGCCAACTCCACCGTGATGCGCGCTTCGTCGATCAGCATCTCGATGAAGTCGGCGTCCTGGCTGTAGCGCGGGTGCAGGCGCTTGATGGCCAGCACCTTCTCGAAGCCGCCCAAGCCGGGGGCCTTGGCCTTGAAGATCTCGGCCATGCCGCCGATGGCGATCCGCTCGAGCAGGATGTATCGGCCGAAGGACTCGTGCATCGAACGCGGACTCTATGGCAAATGCGGGGGCGAGGCGAACCTCGCGCCGCGTGTCGAGTAGCGAGCGCGCGCTGTTGACGGTCGCGCGGCCCCCGCGCAAACTGGCGCGCATGGGCAAGAAGTTCCCCGACTACGTCCCCCCGACGCAAATCGCCTACCGAGACGAAGGTACGACGCTTCACCTGCGCAGGTGTCGCCTCGCCGTCGAGCGTGAGGGCGAGTGGCGCGAGCACGTCTTCGACCAGGCGGTCGTGACGATGGGGGCGATGGAGGACAACGACTTCGTCATCCAGGACGAGACCGTCTCCCGCTATCACTGCCGCATCTATCAGGAAGGCAACGCCTACGTGCTGCAGGATCTGCACAGCACCAACGGCACCTTCATCGACAAGGTACGCATCAAGGAGGCCTACCTGCGGCCCGGCGCCACGGTCGCGCTCGGCAAGACGCGGCTTCAGTTCCAGCCCATCGACGAAGAGGTGCGCATCCGCCCGTCGGACGCCGATCGCTTCGGCGACATCATCGGCACCAACGTCAAGATGCGTGAGATCTTCGGCATCCTCGAGAAGATCTCCCCCACGGACACGACGGTCGTGATCGAGGGCGAGACGGGGACCGGCAAGGAGGTCGTGGCCCAGGCCATTCACGGCACCTCCCATCGCAGCGAGCGGCCTTTCGTGGTCTTCGACTGCTCGGCGGTGCCGGCGAACCTCATCGAGTCCGAGCTGTTCGGGCACGAGAAGGGATCCTTCACCGGCGCGATCATGGCTCGGCCGGGGCTCTTCGAGATGGCCAACGGCGGCACCATCTTCCTCGACGAGCTGGGCGAGTTGAGCCTCGAGCTGCAGCCCAAGCTGCTCCGCGCCCTCGAGACCCGCGAGGTCAGGCGGGTGGGCGGCACCCGGCCCATGAAGGTGGACGTCCGGGTCATCGCGGCCACCAAC
>CALBMW010000910.1 GCA_937896275.1 uncultured Myxococcales bacterium | reverse complement strand
CGAGGAGGCGCCCACCGGCGTGCTGACGCGGGCCCCGGAGGTCATCGACTTCGTCGAGGCGGCCTACCCACCCGACGCCCGCGCCCGCGGCCTCACGGGGTCGGTGGGGCTGATGATCACGATCGGGGCCGACGGCGCGGTCGGCGACGCGCGCATCGTCGAGCCCGCGGGCGAGGGCTTCGACGAAGCCGCGCTCGACGCCGTGCGCGCCTTCAGGTTCCGCCCCGCCGAGATCGACGGTCAGCCCGCGGCCGTCCAGGTGAGCTATCGCTACAACTTCACGCTCGAGCAGGAGGCAGCGCCCGCGCCGCCGCCGCCCCCCGAGTCGGTGCCCACCGGCCGCCTCACCGGCCGCCTGCGCGAGAAGGGCACGCGCCGCCCGCTCGTCGGGCTCGAGGTGCGCCTGCGGGGCACCGAGCGGAGCGCCTTCACCGACGCCGCGGGGCGCTTCGCGTTCGAGGACGTGCCCGTCGGCGAGGTCACGCTCGAGGCGGTCGATCCCCAGTTCGCCGACTTCACGGACGACGAGACGATCGAGGCCGGCAAGGAGACGCAGATCAGCGCCGTCCTCGAGCGGGACGCCTTCACCGATCGCGTGGTCGTCATCGGCAAGCGCCCTGCCCGCGCGGTGGTGCGCCGCACGGTCGCCATCGAGGAGATCCGCACCATCCCCGGCACCAGCGGCGACGCGCTTCAGGTGGTGCAGAACCTGCCCGGCGCCGCCCGCACGCCCTTCGGGCAGACCGACATCATCCTGCGCGGCGGCGGCCTGAGTCAGCCCTTCCTCAACACCCAGCCCATCCCCCTGGCCTTCCACTTCGGCGGCCTGCGCAGCACCATCGCCGGGGCGCTCATCGAGTCGCTCGACGTCTACCCCGGCAACTACGGCGTCGAGTTCGGACGCGGCAACGGCGGCGTCGTCGACATCCGGCTCAGGCGCCCCGCCGACGACGGCCTGCACGGCTACGCCGAGGCCGATCTCTTCGACGCCGGCGCCCTGGTCGAGGGCCCGGTGGGCGATCACGGCGCCTTCGCCGTGGCCGTTCGCCGCAGCTACATCGACGCCATCCTGCCGGCGGTGCTGCCCGCCGACGTGGCCGACAACCTGACGACCGCGCCGCGTTACTACGACAGCCAGATCCTCTACGACTGGCGCGACGGACCTCACCGCGTGCGCGCGCTGATCTATGGCTCGAGCGATCGCTTCGTGTCCGTCATCGACGAGCCCCCCGAGGACAACCCCTACATCCGCGGCGACGCCTCGCTCTCGCTGGAGTGGATCGGCGCGCAGGTCGAGTGGATCTGGCTGGCGAGCGAGGACGTGCAGAACACGGCCAACGTCGGCTACCTGCTGTCGAGCAACCAGATCGACGTCGGCCCCGCCCTCTCGCTCGACTTCCTCTTCAGCGGCATCACCGCGCGGGACGCGGTCGAGGTGAAGCTGGCGAAGGACTACGCGCTGCGCGCCGGCCTCGACGCCCTGCTGCTGTGGGCCGACATCGACGCCTATGGCGCGGGCGGTCCACCCAAGGAGGGCGAGCCCGGCGTGGCGCTCGGCGTGCGGGACGTCGTGGCGACGAAGAGCAGCGACCTCTACGCGGCCCCCGCCGTCTGGGCCGAGGGGCTGCTCACCTTCGGCCCGGTGCTGGTGGTGCCCGGCTTCCGCGCCGACTTCTTCAGCCAGACGAGCGAGGTGTTGCTGCAGCCGCGCCTGACGACGCGCCTCGCGGTGACCGAGGGCACCGTGCTGAAGGGCGGCGTCGGCCTCTACGCCGAGGCCCCGGACGGCGACGAGACGGACGCCTCGATCGGCAACTCGGATCTGACCAGCGAGATGAGCGTCCAGTACTCGCTGGGCGTCGAGCAGCGCTTCACGGAGGCCCTGAGCATCGACGTGGTCGGCTTCTTCAAGAGCCTCGACAACCTGGTGACGCGCGTGGACGACCCCCAGGTGCGCTTCGCCAATCAGGGCGTGGGGCGCGCCTACGGGCTCGAGGTGCTGCTGCGCCACGATCTGACCGACCGGCTCTATGGCTGGATCGCATACACCCTGCAAGTGTCCGAGCGGCGCGACGCCCCCGGCGACGACTACCGCTTGTTCGACAGCGACCAGACGCACAACGTGATCCTGATCGGGCAGTACAAGCTGACCCCGACCTGGACGCTCGGCGCGCGGTGGCGCTACGTGAGCGGCAACCCCACCACGCCGGTAGCGGGCGCGGTCTTCGACGCGGACGCCGACGTCTACGTGCCGCTCTACGGCGACGTGAACAGCGACCGGCTGCCCGCCTTCCACCAGCTCGATCTACGCTTGGACAAGTGGTGGCTGTTCGACGCGTGGCGCCTGCTGACCTACCTGGAGATCCGCAACGTGTACAACCAGCAGAACGCGCAGGCGGTGAGCTACAACTTCGACTTCAGCCAGTCCAGCACGCAGTACGAGCTGCCCTTCTTCCCGTCCATCGGCGTGCGGGGGGAGTGGTGATGCGACGCGCGCTCATACGACCGACCGTGGCCGGCGTCCTGCTCGCCGCGCTGTCGACGGGCTGCGCCGAGGAGTTCGACTCGCGCACGCTGCTGACCGGCTACCGGGTGCTCGGCATCGCGGCCGAGCCGCCCGAGGCCGGACCCGAGGCCCGGGTGCGGGTGACGGTGGCCGACGTGAACGTGGCGGGGGCCACCTACCGGTGGTCGCTGTGCTTCTTCGATCTGGGCGCGCTGACGGGCTACCGCTGCGCCGATCCCGCGCTCGACGTGGTGCTCGCGGGCGACGGACCCTCGATCGTCGTCGACTACGGGCCCATGGGGCTGGATCTCCGCGCGCTCTACGACGCCTACGGCCCCTTCCCGGGCGCGGACGGCCGCCTGCGCACCTTCGAGGATGGCATCGACCTGCTGCTGAAGCTCGAGAGCGGGCCCCCGGGCGGACGGCGCATCACCACCGTCAAGACGCTGGTGGTGCGCGAGGGCCGGCCGCCCAACCTGAACCCCGTGATCACCGGCCTCACCCTCGACGGCGACGCCGGCATGACCACGGCGGCGCCCGGGGACAAGGTCGTGCTGGCGGTCACGCTGTCGGCGGACAGCGTTCAGACCTGCGACGATGCCTACCGGGGCGAGCGGACCGAGTCGCCGGTCTTCACTGGTACACGACCGCGGGGGCGGTGGATCCCAAGATCTCGTTCGGGGTCGTTCGCCGGTCGACGCTGAAGGTGCCCAAGGACGCCGCGGGCGCGGTGTTCGCCTACGTGGCAGTGCGCGACGGGCGCGGCGACTTCGCGGTGGCCTCGGGCACGGTGCTCATCGCGCCTTGACGGCGCCTGGCCCCTCGCCCGGGCCGGCGCCGACCACGCCGTCCATGCAGGTCGCGTCGCTGTCCTCGTCGCTCCCGCCGCCACCGCCGCGGACGGTGACCGTGTCGCTCCGGGTGCAGTCGAAGTCGTCGCAGTCGACGTGCCCGTCCCCGTCGTTGTCGGCGCCGTCCATGCACCGCGCGTCCGTGTCCTCGTTGCCCTGCTCCACCGGACCGCCGCCGTTGTTGCACGGGACGCCGCCGTTGCTCGTGGCTCAGGGTCGAGGAACGTCGCACAAGGTGCGACACGTAAACTAGATTTCGGAGGGGGTGAAGGGCGCTTGAACTTCCTATCCTCTCATTCGCTCCGCCCAAGCAGCCGGGCCCGGCAAGGGTAAGTCGAACCGGCGTCGACGTCTCTCGGCGCTGCCTGCCGGACTCACTCTCGCGGCTTCACCGAGACGACTTTGACGTGCATCGCCTTGGCCTTGCCACAGGCGCCGATGCCTTCGATTTTTGCTAGCGGGATGAAGTGGGCGGTTGGCTTATCAGGCGCGATGTCGGCGCACCCATTGGCGAGGGCGGGTTTTCCGTTGGTGCAATCCAGGCGCACCTGCCAGCACACGCTCGCGTTCTGTGTGCCCGTCGTTTGCTTGACCTCACACTGCAGGCCTTTGGCGCCACCCTTACACTGCACCGTAGCGGCGACAGGTTTGTTGAGGAACCTGCGAGCGAGCGTCAGGCCGACGCCGCCCACAACAAGCGTCCCTGTGAGCACCACGCCGATGAGCAGCGCGATGTTGCCCTTCTGCGGCCCGGCCTTGAACCTAGCGACCAGATAGAGGGGCCACCCCAGCACGAAGAGCAGCGCAGTCACCACGCCCCAGCTGACGGGGTTCATGTTGAGCAAGCCCTTGCGGTCCGGCACGCGCTGCATCCCCGCCGCCGATGCGTCAAAGAGCACCAGGATCGCGCACAAGAGCACCAGCAGGAAGAAGACACTCATCGTCGCGCCGCCGAGCACACCTCCCACCAGCACGACGCCCACCACCTGCATAGCGGTGACTTTGACCGGCGGGAGCTCCGCGTCTGCCGGGGTGGCGTCTGACGGGGTCGCGTCCGGCTTGGAGTTGGCTGCTCCGACCTCTTGATCTTGGTTTGTCATCTGCGCTTCCCCTCGCGTGGATAGACCGCAATTGCGGTAGGGACGACCCTTGACGAGCCGCCCCCCGCGCAG
>CALBMW010000909.1 GCA_937896275.1 uncultured Myxococcales bacterium | reverse complement strand
CCGGCGTCCCGACGTCGGCCGCGTCGGACACGCTCGCCCGGGCGTCGGTCGGCGGTCCGGCGCCGCGATCGAGCCCCCCGGGGCCGCCGTCGCCGGTGCTGCCGCCGGCGGTCCCGTCGGCCCCGCCCGACGGGTCGAGCGCCACGCAAATGAACACGTCCTCCCCGGTCTGCTGGCACACCGCGCTCGCGCCGCAGGCCTGCGCCGCCTGTCGGCAGTCGCCGCCCGTCCCGCCGGGGTGACACCCGAAGATCGCGAAGGTCATGGCGACGACTGTCGCGACGTGCGCTGTGCTCATGGACGCTCCTCGTTGACGACACCCGCGAGGTGTCCCAGGCGCCGCAGTTCGGCGAACACGCCGCCGAGCAGCGAGAGTTCCTGCGCGTTGGGGTTGGCCCGCTCCAGCACCTTTCTGAGGCGCCGGACGAAGTGCTCGGGGTTGCGCCCCGGCGGGTAGCCGACCGCCGAGACGTGCTCGAGGACGCGCCGGAAGAAGGCCTCGCGCGCCACGGCGGGGGACCGCGGGGCGTCGTCGGCGATCCGCGGCGGGCCCAGCCCGACGGGATCGGGGCGCGCCAACTCGTAGCCCACGCACGCGACGGCGTGCGCCAGGTTCATCGACGCGAATCGCTCGTCGGTCGGGATCTGTACCCAGGCGGCGCATCGGTCGAGCTCGCCGCGCAGGAGCCCCGTGCGCTCGTTGCCGAACAGGATCGCGGTCGGGACGCCGTCGGCGACGCGCGCGGCCAGCCCCGCCGCCGGCCACTCGGGGGCCGCGTCGTCAGTGTGGGTGCGTCGACTCGTGCCCACGACGCGCTCGATGTCGGCCAGCGCGGCGTCCAGATCAGGGTAGGTGGCGAAGG
This sequence comes from uncultured Myxococcales bacterium, assembly GCA_937896275.1. Lineage (GTDB taxonomy): Bacteria > Myxococcota_A > Bradymonadia > UBA7976 > UBA1532 > JACKDN01. The sequence continues at coordinate 2,337 of CALBMW010000909.1, read as the reverse complement.
TCATCGCGTCGATGGACTCGCTCGAGTAGGCCCGCAAGTCGCCGGGATCGAAGAGGGTCTGGGTGACGACGCGCAGGCTGCCCAGCCCGAAGTTGGCCACCCCGCGAATCGCGCCCCCGACGTTGCGCACGTCCGAGGGGTTGCACAGCACGACGTGCACCTGGTCGCGTGGCGCCGTCACGGGGCCATCAGGCCCCACGCCAGGCCGCCGGCGATGCCGACGGCGCAGGCCAGCGCCAGGCCGATCCAGAGGGCGCGGCGCGGTGACGTCGCGGCGTCGGTTGGTGGGGCGTCCTCGGAGGCCGCCGGCTCCACCTCGCCGCGAAGCTGGGCGCAGAGCGCCTCCATGCGTTCGCGAACCCTGATCGCGCTCGACGGTCGATCGTCGGGGTGTTTGGCCAGCAGATGCATCACCAGATCCTCGAGCGCGTGCGGGATGCGCCGATCCTCGGGCAGCACCAGGTTGGGCGGCTTGACCTCGTCGCTGAGCACGGCCGACACCGTCTTGCCGGTGGCGCGCCGCCGGGTCAGCGTCTCATAGAGCATCACGCCGAGCGCGTAGAGGTCGGCCCGCGGATCCACCGGCTCGCCGCGACACTGCTCGGGCGCCATGTACCGCAGGGTGCCGAGCAGGCGCCGCTGCTCGTCGCTGTTGTCGGCGTCGAGCATCGCCGCGATGCCGAAGTCCACCAGCTTGACGCGCACGGATCCGTCGGGCCGTTGCTCCATGAAGACGTTGTCCGGCTTGAGATCGCGGTGGATGATCTGCGCGGCGTGGGCGGCGGCGAGCCCGGTGCAGACCTGCATCATGATCGGCAGCGCGACCAGCGGCTCGAGGGGCGCGTAGTCCCGCAGCGTGGTCTTGAAGGTGTCGCCCTTCAGCAGCTCCATCACGATGTAGGCCGAGCCGTCGTGGGGCTGGAGCTCCGCGTCGAAGACGGTGACGACGTTGGGGTGCGACAGCCGGGCGGCGGCCACGGCCTCGTCCCGAAAGAGGCGTCGCTGCAGGGGGCTCTCGAGGAAGCGCGGGAAGAGGACCTTCAGCGCGACCACGTCGCCCACGAGGACGCGGCGCGCAGCGAAGACCATGCCCATACCGCCCACGCCCAGCACCCCTTCGATCGCGTACTTGTCGTCGATGGTGCGGCCGATCCAGGCGTCGGGCGGATCATCACGCACCTGGGGGGCGCCGCAGGTGCCGCAGTGCGTGAGGTCATTGCCGACCACCGCGCCACAGCGGGGACAGGCGTAGGTTGACGATGAGGACATCAGGGGGCGGGTGTGCGAAGTTCCGGTTGCTCGAGAATTCTGACAGTCTGGGCCGGCGACAGTATAGGCCGCCGGATCAACCGATGGAAGGAAGCGGAGCCGTCCACCCCTGCCCCTCCTGCGGCACCGATGTGCCGGACACCTCGACGGTGTGCCCGGCGTGCGGCTTCGACGCCGGCGCCGAGCCTCAGCCCTTCGACCCGGGCACGATCCTCGAGGGCCGCTATCGCATCGACAACGAGGTCGGTCGCGGCGGGATGGGCGTCGTCTACCGCGGGACCGATCTCACCTTGAAGCGACCGGTGGCCATCAAGGCCATGCGCACCAACGAGGCCGACGCCTCGGTGCTGGGCCGCTTCCTGCGCGAGGCCCGCGCCCTGGCCCAGGTGGAGCACCCCGGCCTGGTGCCCGTCTACGCCGTCGGGCGCGAGGGCGGCAGCTACTACATGGTCATGAAGTTCGTCTTTGGGCGCTCGCTCTCGGACGTGCTCAAGGCCGAGGGGCAGCAGCCCCCCGAGCGGGTCCGGCGCATCGTCACCGAGGTGTGCGCGGCGCTCGGCGCGCTTCACCGCCATCGGCTGATCCACCGCGACATCAAGCCGGGGAACATCATCCTGGGCGACGACGGCCGCGTCACGGTCATGGATCTGGGCATCGTCAAGGCGGTCGGTGAGAACACCCAGACCACCTCGACCGCGCTGGGCACACCGCGCTACATGCCGCCCGAGATGCTGAGCGAGGCCGAGGTCGACGGGCGCGCGGATCTGTACTCGCTGGGCGTGATCGCCTGGCAGGCCCTGGCGGGCCGGGTGCCCTTCGACGGCCCCACGCCGATGGCCATCCTGTTCAAGCAGGCCCACGAGGCGCCGCCCCCATTGCGGCGGGAGGTGCCCGATGTGCCCCGCAACCTCGAGGCGGCGATCGAGCGGGTGCTGTCCAAGGATCCCGACGAGCGTTTCGAGGACGCCGAGGCCTTCGCCGCCGCCGTGCGTGCCGACGCCGCGGCGCCCGCGGGTCGGGGGGGGCGCGGAGCGAAGATCGTCGGCGCGGCGGTGCTGCTGGCGGGGG
>CALBMW010000908.1 GCA_937896275.1 uncultured Myxococcales bacterium | reverse complement strand
GAGCACCAGCAGGCCATAGGCCAGCACCGCCGCGCCGACGGCGCCGTGTCCGGGGCGCAGGTCCGGCCAGCGCCAGCCAGCGAGCGCGACGGCCCCCACCGCGACGCCCATCGCCCCGCAGGCTTGGGCGATGCTGGCGCTGCCCGAGACGCCGACCGCGCCGGCCGCCGCCGCGAAGGCGAGGGCGAGGGGACCCAGGACCGCGGGCGCCGGCGCCTCTCGCGCCGCGTGGTCGACGGCCAGCCAGGTCACCAGCAGGAGGGCCGCCGCGTCGAGCACGTAGGCCGACTGGCTGAGCGGCGCGAGCACCCCCGCGTCCCAGAGAGACGCCAGCGGTGCCAGCAACCGCCACGTGAACAGGCCGATGAGGGCGACGGCGATGGCGCCGATCACGAAGGGTCGGGCGGGTGGCCGGAACCGGTCTGCGGCCAGGCCCGCGGCGGCGGCGGCCCACGCGGCGAACAGTACCCAGTGGTGCGCATCGGTGACCGGGAAGGTCGGTCGACCGAGCACGCCGACGTGCGCCGCGAACAATCCGGCGAGCGTGGCGAGCCCAACGACCATCGGCCGCGCCTCGACGTCGCGCACCAGGCGGCGCCCGACGAAGAGGGTCAGGATGACCGCCGCGGCGGGTACCAGCAGCGTGAACACGAGCCCACTGAGCTGGACCCGGGTGGCGGCGTCCATCGGCTACTTCTCCAAGATGCCTTCGGAGGCGAGGATGATCTTCACCTGCTTGCCCAGGCCGTCCGGCATGAAGGCCACGCCGAAGTCCATGCGATCGATGGAGAAGGTCGTCTCGAAGCCGACGCGGTCGTTGCCCCACGGGTCCTTGCCGGCGCCGGTCTGGGTCACGTCGATGGTGAGGCTCTTGGTCACCCCACGGATGGTCATGTCGCCGGTCACCTTGTAGGCCTTGTCGCCGCTGGCCTCGACCGCCGTGCTCTTGAAGGACAGCTTCGGGTACTGCTTGACGTTGAAGAAGTCGGGGCCGGCCAGGTGCGTGTCGCGCTTCTTCGACGCCGTGCTCACCGAGGCGGCGTCGATGTCGATGCTGACGCTCTTCAGGGCGCCGGCCTCGACCACGAAGTTGCCTGTGCTCTGATCGAAGCGGCCATAGGCCTGACCAATGCCGAGGTGGCTGATCGCGAAGATCGCGAAGGTGTGATCCGGGTCGACCTTGTAGGTGTCCGCGAGGGCGGTGCCGGCGAAGAGGAGGCTGGCCGTCGCACAGGTCGCGAGGGCGGGGAGCAGACGCTTCATTTCTCGAGTCTCCTGCAGTGGGGCGCTCTCGGGCGCCACCGGTGTTGGGTCGGGGTCAGGCGTCGGTGACTTGGCCGCGGTGTCGGCCTTCCACTGGAGGACGCCACGACTTGCGATGATCGATGCCGCGGCGGCACCCTGCGAGTCGTTCTCAGGAGGAAACACCGTGTCGACCGAGCCGAGCAAAACCCTCGACGCGTTCCCGAACCCGAAGCCCGCCCGCGATTACGAGATTCGCTTCGAGTGCCCCGAGTTCACCTGCCTGTGCCCGCTCACCGGGCAGCCCGACTTCGCGACGATCCGCATCCGCTACACACCCGACGAGCGGTGCGTCGAACTCAAGTCGCTGAAGCTGTACCTGTGGAGCTATCGGAACGAGGGCGCCTTCCACGAGGCGGTGACCAACCGCATCCTCGACGATCTCGTCGCAGTGCTGGATCCCCGGCGCGCCGAGGTGGAGGGCGACTTCTGGGTGCGCGGCGGGATTCGGACGGTCGTGGTCGCGCGCCACGAGAAGTGATCGGCGCTCAGCGGTGGGCGTCGGCGGGCACGGTCGCGTCCGGCGGGGAGGGCTCGGCGTCGGGCGCGGGCGGCTCGGCCAGGTAGTCGTAGGCCTTGAGCAGCGCGCGCCACCGCCCGTTCAGGAAGACGAACCCGTTGAGCCTCAGGCCCAACTTCTCGCCCGGCCGCTGCAGCCGCACCGTGTACAGCGGGCGCTTGGGATGCATCGCGTCCAGGATGGCTTGATCGCCGGCCGTGGTGCGATCGGGGAAGGCGGGCCCCACCTGCTCGACCCAGACCTCGGTGCGCCCCGCCCGAACCTGCGCCGGCACCACGGCGCCCGCGTCCTCGCGCAGCGCGGCGGCCACCTTGTCGCTGTATCCCACCCAGGCGCGCGCGCCGATCTCGGGGCCGAAGAGCGCGTCGAGGTCCTGGCGAGTGGCCAGGAAGGGCTCGAGCGCCCGCACCACCGCGCTGCCGTCGCCGCCCTGGCGGGCCGCCTGAACGACGCCCTCGAACAGCGCTTTGAGCGCCGCGGGATCGTCGGGAGCCGGGCTGCCCTCGGCGGGGCCCTCGGGGGCCTGCATCCGATCGCACGCCACCCCCGTGAGGGCGGCGCCGATCAGAAGCAGCGCGCTGAGCGGGCGCCTCGTCAACGGCGGCGGCGGCGCAGGGCGAGGCCGAGCAGCGCCAGACCGAACAGGGCCGATCCGGGGGCCCCCGACCGTCCAGGCACCGCCGAGCAGCCGTCGAAGGGCGTCGATCCGGTCACGTCCTCGGGCTTACCGCCGACGCCCGCGTCGGCTGAGCCCAGACCATCGAGGGGGTGGGGGTCGTTGGCGTCGTCGATGCCGTCGTGATCGGTGTCGAAGACGCGCGGATCGGTCTCGTCGTTGCTCGCCTGCCAGACGCCGTCGTGGTTGGCGTCCTCGTCGCCGTCCCGGAGCGTGTCACCATCGGTGTCGGGGTTGAGAGGGTCGGTCTCACCCGGATCGAACTTGCCGTTGCCGTTCTCGTCCTCGATCCCGTCGTTGAGCCGGTCGCCGTCCGTGTCGGGGTTGCGGGGGTCGGTCTCGCCGTCGCCGAAGATGCCGTCGAGGTTCGTGTCTTCGGTGCCGTCGAGCAGGCCGTCGTCGTCGGAGTCGTTGTCGCGGGGATCGGTCTCGGTCGGGTCGAGCCGGCCGTCGTGGTTGGCGTCCTCGATCCCGTCGGGCAGGCCGTCGCCATCGCTGTCCGGGTTGTTCGGATCGGTGCCCGTATCGCTCTCGACGAAGTCGGGGATGCCGTCCATGTCGGAGTCGATCTGCTGATCGTCGGAGGGGTCGAAGGGATCGCGGCCGCCGGCGACCTCGCTGCCGTCGGGCTCGCCGCCGTCGTCGGTGTCGGCGTCGAGGGGATCGGTCTCGGTGGGATCTCGCACGCCGTCCCGGTTGGCG
>CALBMW010000907.1 GCA_937896275.1 uncultured Myxococcales bacterium | reverse complement strand
CCCGCCGGTGACCCCGGCCCCGCCGGTGACCCCGGCCCGGCGGGTGAGCCCGGCCCGGCGGGTGTGCCCGGCGCCGACGGCGCCAACGGCGGCAACGTCGAGATTCAGAACTTCCACGGGACCGGCCACCTGCTCAACAGCGGCGAGTTCGCCGAGGCCGGCAAGTTCTTCGCGACCTCCGAGATCACCGCAGTGACGGCCGACGAAGCCGGCACGGTCACCGTCGACTTCACCGTCCTCGACGGCGCCGACGAGCCCTACGCGACGCTGGCGTCGGTCAGCGCCAACATCGTCAAGCTCGACGCGAACAACCACTGGGTGCCCTACCTCAACAACACGGCGCGCGTCGCCGCCGCGGGCGAGTGGCCGGCGGCCGCCGGAACCACGGCCAACCAGGCCGGCAGCGAGGGCAACGGCGAGTTCGTCAACCACGGCGACGGGTCCTACACCTACACCTTTGCCAAGAACCTCACCGAGGCGGCCTTCGGGAACGGCGATCCGGTCGCCTACGAGCGCAACCTCACCCACCGGGTGGCGATCATGTTCGGCGGTCACGCCGGCGCGACGGGGAACGCGTGGTTCACCTTCGTCCCCGACGGCTCGGCCGGCGACACCCGCGACATCGTGCAGACCTCGACGTGCAAGCAGTGCCACGGCTCCGAGTTCCACGGGCACGGCGGCAATCGCCTCGACACCTTCGTGTGCGTGACCTGCCACAACCCGTCGACCTCGGATCCGCAGAGCGGCAACACCGTCGACTTCGCGCCGATGATCCACAAGATCCACGCGGGCGGTGAGCTGGCCTCGATCGCCGGCCCCGACGGCGTCGTTTGGGATAACCCCGCCACGCCCGAGAACGAGGCGGCGGACAACGGCAGCTACGCGATCTGGGGCTACCGCGACACCAAGCACGAGTGGTGGAAGGTGGAGTTCCCGGCGGTCATCGAGAACTGCACCAAGTGCCACCAGGGTGAGGGCGCCGACGTCGACAACTGGAAGATGAAGCCCAGCCGCACCGCCTGCGGCTCCTGCCACGACGACATCGACTGGGAGCTGGGCACCAACCACGTGACGGGCGGGCCGCAGGCCAGCGACATGAACTGCTCGGGCTGCCACCCGGCCGCCGGTCGGCCGGTCGCCGTCACCGACGCCCACGACTGGACCCGGCACGACGAGCGCAACATCCCCGAGTTCGACGTCGACCTGACGATCTCCGAGCCCGCCAACGGCAGCTTCTTCGACGTCGGCGAGGCGCCCGTCGTGCGCGTCGTGCTCACCGACGTCGTCACCGGGATGCCCATCGATCACACCACGATCGTGCGGGACGCCAGCGCCGAGAGCTGCCTCCCCGATGCCCCGTGCCCGCCGCGCGATGGCGAGTTCCGAAGCGCGGCCTTGTTCGTCCACGGACCCCGCGCGCACCGCAGCCCGGTCCTGACCACCCTGGCGAGGGTCGAGATCGCCAGCGCGGCGCCCGGCCCCTGGGACATCACCGGGGCCACCGGCCTCGATCTGGTCTTCGACGGCGGTGAGGACCTGCACACCTTCAACGTCACCGGCGGCGACGCGCTCCTCGTGGGCACCGTGCGGGTGGCCCTGCCGGCCGGCGCGGCGTTCACGGCCGCCTTCCCGGACGGCCTGGCCGAGGCTTCGGCTGACCAGCTCGCCGCGTGGCTGAACGGCAACGCGAGCTTCTTCGCCCGCGCCCGCGCTTTCGCGGACGACGCCGGTCGCCTCGTCGTCCACAACCGCAACCTGGGGAACATCTTCTCGCTGCAGCTGCCCGGCAACGACACCATCAATCAGGTCGTCTTCGCCAATAACAACGCCGTCAAGCTCATCGGCGGCTCCACCGTCGGCAACCAGCTCTGGCGCGACGGCGCGACCATCGACCCGAAGGTCAACCAGCAGCCCGGCTTCGTCGAGTACACGCTCGATCCCGTGGACGACCTGCAGCCCGGCACCTACGTGGCGAAGGTCGAGATCGCCGATCGTGGCAACAGCAGCGGCACCAACTACAAGACCCCCTCGGTGGCCAAGATCACTTTCCAGGTGAAGGACGGCGAGGAGGAGGCGCCGGTCGCCAACAACTGCGACAGCTGCCACCAGGGCCCCGACGGCCGCGGCTTCATCCTCGACTTCCGCCGTCACAACAAGGAGTTCGATCAGAACGCGGTCGACACCTGCGGCAACTGCCACGACTATCAGCCGCAGAACGCGACGGGTCCCTGGAGCGGCGGCAAGCCCATCAGCCGCCGGGTTCACGGCATCCACTTCGGGTCAGAGCTGAACTACCCCCTGGCCACCGTGGACTATCAGAACGGTGATCCCGTGCCGGGTCGCAACTGGGACATCGAGCTCCCCCAGGACGTGCGCAACTGCGAGGTCTGCCACGACGACAGCACGAGCGGCACGTGGGCGAGCAAGCCCTCGCGGCTGCCCTGCTCGGGGTGCCACGACTCGGACGCGAACGCGGCCCACTTCCGCATCATGACCTGGGACCCCACGCCCGCGAACCCCTGGAGCGGCGACGAGCTCGAGTCGTGCTCGACCTGCCACTGAGAGCCTTCTGTGTCGCCCTCCTGGTGATCGGCTGCGAGGCCGGCCACCCGGAGGCGTCGGCGGCGCCCACGGGCGCGTCGACGTCGCCCTCGACGGTGCTGACATCGGCGCCGGGCGGCGTGGCCGCGCGCGTGAACGGCGTCCCGATCACCACGGAGGAGCTCGAGCTCGCGCTCGCCCCAAAGAGCGGCAGGTCGGGGGACGAAGGGGCCGACGTCGGTCCCGATCGCCGCGCCCAGGTGCTCGAGGCCCTCATCCAGAAAGAGGTCATCCGGCAGCGCGCCAAGGCCCTCGGGCTCGACGACGACCCGCAGTTCACGCGCGGCCGTCGGGCGCTCGAGGCCCGGCTCGTGGCCTTCGATCGGGATGAGCTGGGGCGCCTCTTCTATCAGAAGGAGCTGAGGGACAAGGCCGCCCCGAGCGACGACGAGGTGCGCCGCTACCTCGAGGAGAACCGCGCGCGGATCTCCACCACCGTGACGGTCAATCAGATCATGCGCCGGGGGCAGACCGCGGGCGAGGCCGCGCTGGCCGAGCTGACGGCCGGCACCCCCTTCGAGACCGTGGCCGCGGCCGGGTTGCCCGCCGTGCCGTCCGGCGCGCGGCCTCCCTGGTCCATCGGCCCCCTGCGGTGGGTTCAGATCCCCGACGCCTGGCGCCCCGTCCTCGACCAGCTCGAGCCCGGCGCGACCAGCGGGCTGATCGCCGGCCCGAAGGGGCGGTACTGGATCATCCAACTCGTCGAGCGGCGCGTGGGTCCGGAGCCCCTGCTCGAGGAGGTCGGCGCGGTCATCGTCGAGCGACTGCGCGAGCAGCGCATCGAAGCGCTGCGCGCCGAGACCGAGGGCGCCCTCCGCCGGGCCGCCAAGGTCGAAATCCTGTCCCCCTGAGGCCCCCCGTCGCGTGAGGGGGTCAAGACCCGCCACTTGACATATAGGCCGGCCGCCACGCGCCCCGGAACGCTCTCCGCTATCGCTTCCGGCTCACGGATGTGGAAGGCTGCTCGCGCAGGAATCCGGAGCACACATGAACGAGCGCACCAGCCGCAAGATCCCCGTCACCGAACGGCAGTTCCTGTGGGTACAGGACGACGACAAGGGGGAGGTGACCCTCCACGTCGGGCCGACCATGGTCTCTCCGACCGCCGCGGATCGCGTCGTCGTCGACGATGGCCTCGCCGGGTTCCGTGAGGATCCCAGCGGCAAGCCGCAGATGATGGTGGAGGTGGGCGACAACCAGTACGCCGTCCTCTACAACCCCCTGCTCGACAACGACGGCGGCCCCAACGGCAAGTTCCGGCCGGGGCGCAACGAGTCGCGCGCGCTCCGCAACGGCACCCGTTCGATGATCCCCGGCCCCTGCTTCTTCTGGCTGCGACCCGGGCAGCGCGTCGAGGTCCGCGACGCGCACGAGCTGGCCTCCGACCAGTACCTCGTGGTCAAGGTGTACGGCGAGCTCGACGAGACCGCCCCGTGCTACGACGTGACGGTGCGCTCGGCGGCCATCATCCGCGCCACGGCCGTCAGCGTGGGCGGCGGCGAGCCGACCGGGACGCGGCTGGCGGAGCTGGCCGCGGCCCCGGTGACGCGCGGCCAGCTCATCGTCATCCGCGGCCTCGACACGCAGCTCTTCATCCCCCCGACCGGCGTCGACATCGTGCCCGACACCTCGGTCGACCCGTCGGGCATGGGGCTGAGCGTGGAGGCCGCCCGCCACCTCCTCACCCAGGCGGCCACCCAGGAGTCGGCCGCCGAGCCGCTGCCGCCCGGCGCCGCGCCCGCCGACTTCGAGGCCTTCGCCGCCGACCTCGCCGAGGACGATGCGATCGACGCGCGGGTCCAGAAGCAAGCGCCCCGACGGCAGCTCGCCGAGGCCGTGCAGAGCGTCGACCAAGCCGCCCGCAGCCGCGGCCGCAAGGAGCAGGCGTCCACCCCGCCGCCCAGCCCGGGGGCGTCCGTCTCGCCGCCCGAGGCGATGCTGGCCGAGATCGTCTCGAGCCCGGCCGTGCGGCGCGCCCTCGAGCGTCAGGTCCGCCAGGCCCGCCTCATCCGCCGCGCGGTCGTGCTGGGCGAGAAGGAGTACTGCGTCATCATCGACGCCGACGGGAAGCGCGAGATCAAGGTGGGCCCCGCGCGCGTCTTCCCCGGCCCCTACGATCAGTTCATGGTCCGTGGCTCCCGGCAGCGCATCTACGATGCCTACGAGCTGCTCCCCCAGCGCGGCCTCTGGCTGCGCATCATCTCGCCCATCACCCGAGAGAGGCTCGCCGAGCGGCTGCCGCGCGCCGTGAAGCTCGATCAGGAGGCCTACACCCCGGGCGACGAGCTGCTCTTGACCGGCGTCTCGACCTTCTTCTTCCCGTTCAACGAGATCGAGGTGCTCTCGCCCGTCACGGGCGAGGCGGTCGTCGGCAACGAGCACGCCCGCGTGTTCATCGAGGCCATCGGCATCGACCAGAAGAGCGGCATCTACGTCCGGGATCTCGCGACCGGCGAGGCGCGCCTGGTCCTCGGCAAACGGTCGTACCTCGTCGACCCCCGCAAGGAGGTGCAGATCACTCGCACGGTGGCGACCGACGACTGGAACCTCTGGATTGGCGCCAACGAGACGCACAAGTGCACGCGCTCGCCGGTGACGACGCCGTGGGCGGTGTCGATCACCGTGCCGCACGCCACGGCCGTGCTCGTCACGTCCGCGGACAAGCAGCGGGTCGTCGAGGGGCCCTGCGTCACGCTGCTCGGCTACGAGGAGCGCCTGACGCCCATCCTGCTCTCGACGCACACCCCCAAGTCCGACGAGAGCCCGCTGCGGACCTGTTTCCTGCGGACCATGGGCAACCGGGTCTCCGACGTCATCACGCTCGAGACCTCCGACTTCGTGCGCATCGGCGTGCGGGTGTCTTACAGCGTCACGTTCCTGCCCGAGCACCGCGAGAAGTGGTTCAACCACGAGAACTACGTGCAGGTGATGGTGGAGCACCTGCGCTCGCTCGCGCGGAGCAAGGCCCGGGGGCTGTCGCTGTCGGCTCTGTGGCCTCAGATCCCACAGCTGATCCGCGACACCATCCTCGGCGAGCACACCCCCGAGGGTCGCAAGGGCCGCCTGTTTCCCGAGAACGGCGCCGCGGTCACCGAGGTGGAGGTCCTCGCCGCGACCATCGAGGACACCGAGATCGCCGAGCTGATGCACCGCGTCCAGACGAGCTCGGTGACGCTTCAGATCGGCGATCGCGAGACACAGGAGGGCCTGATCTCGCAGCGCCTGCGGGCCGAAGTGGATCGCCAGAAGGCTGAGCTGCAGGCCACCGCGCAGGAGCGGGAGGCCGCCTTGCGCGAGTTGGTGCGCCGACTCGCACACGAG
>CALBMW010000906.1 GCA_937896275.1 uncultured Myxococcales bacterium | reverse complement strand
GAAGCGGCGCAAGAGCCTGATCTGACTGCCCTTATTCGCGCACGCTGCTTCGCGCGCGGCTATTCATTCGCACATGATCATTCGCGCATGACCGTTGCCACGGGCAGGGCCCCCCCCGCGTCCATCAGGCCGACCCCCAGGCGCTGCTCGGCCAGTCGCAGCACGCGGACGCGGGCCTCCGGGAAGCGTGCCAGCGCGTCGTGAAAGCGCTTCGCGTCGAGGCAGAACAAGGTGAGCGTCGTGCTCGCCTCGACGGTCGCGTTGGCCTTGCGGTCGAAGAGCAGCGCGAGCTCGCCGAAGACGCTGCCGGGACCGAGCGTGGTGATGACGGCGCGTTCTCCCCGCCCGTCGCCACGCCAGACCTCGGCCATGCCCGACGCGATGATGCAGACCGCGTGGCCCGGCTCGCCGCCTCGGATCACCGCGTGGCCCTCGGGCACGGTCACCGGCACGCACTGCTCGAACAGCGCCGCGCGCTCGTGGCCCGAGAGCCCGCCGAAGATCGAGTCCGGCCCGAAGAGCTGGGCCACCATGCGCGAACGCCCCGTCTCGCGGAGCCGCGCGTAGATGCCGGGCAGCCTGCGGCTCAGCTCGGCGAGCGCCGCGGAGCGGAAGCGCAGCGCCACCACCGGGCCCTTCGCGTAGACCGAGGCCGTGCGCGCGGTGCCGGTGAGCGGGGCCACCTCGCCCAGGATGCTGCCGGGTGGTACCTGGGTGAGCTCGCCGACGCCCAGCCGCCGCACCCGCGCGTCCCCGTGCAGCAGCACGAAGACGTCATCGCTCTCGTCGACCCCCTCGCGCAGCAGCGCCTCGCCCGACGCCAACTCGACCGTCTCGGCGCGCAGCACCGCGGCGAGCAGCGCGTCGCCCCCGTCGTCGCGCGCGTCGTGGCGCCGCGCGTATTGGCGGGCGACGGTGTGGGCATCGGCGCGGCAATCGGCCGCGTCGAGAAGCCGGACCGCGCGAACACAGAGGCCCAGATCGTGCGGGCTTTGGGCGGCCGCCGTAAGGGCGCGCTGGGCCTCGTCGACCGACATGCGAGCCTCCGTCGCGCGGCGCCGCCTCGGCGCTCGCTCCTACTTGGCGCCCTGCTCGATCCAGCGTCGGATCGTCTCGACCTGGCGCGGGCTGAGCGGATCGGTCTTGAGCGGCATCGGACGCGACAGGACGCCGTCGCTCCGCAGCGCCGCGGTGTCCTTGGTCAGCAGGGCCATCAACAGCGAGCCCTCCGCGTCTCCCGGGACCACGAGCGGCCGCCCGGCGTCGTCGAACTTCGACCCCACGCCCACCAGGTTGAGCATCGGGTCGCGCGCCGGGTTCGGATCGGGCTGACCCTTGGGGTAGTCGTACAGATCGACCGCGTCATAGCCCAGGATCAGGTTGCCGTGACGCAGCACGTCCGTGTGGCAGGGCATGCAGTTGTCCGCGATGATCGGCTGCACGTCGCGCGCCCACGTGGGGTTCTCGGGCACCGGGAGCGGCTCGTCGATGCCGACGTAGAACACCGCCTCGTCGAGCAGCTTGCGCTTCAGCTTGTCCACGTCGAGCGCGTTGGGGAAGCGCGCCCTCATCTCCTCCCCTTCGATCACCAACGGACCATTGGGGAAGTAGCTGGGGGCCTTGCCCTCGGCGCAGGCGCGCCGATAGGCGCCCACCATGAACCGGGACATCAGCCGCAGGAACTCGGGCGGGAAGTGGCGGTACCAGGCGCGCACGGTCACGCGCAGCGGGCCCTTCACGTCAGCCGGCACGCGAACGTCCACGTAGTGCCGCTGCGCCTTGTACATGACCAGCGAACGGTTGTTGGGCATGTGGTCGGCGTTGAGCGGGATGAAGGTGAAGGCCTCCTTGTAGGTGGTGCCGCACCGGCCGCCGGCCGCCAGATCCTCCTTGTCGCAGTCCGCCCCGCGAATCTTGGGATCCTGCTTGCCCAGCTCGCGCACCAGATCGCGGAAGCTCTCGGGGGTGACGTGGTCCTCCCCCGCCAGTGGGAAGTGGTTGCTGGTGCTGTCGACGTGCGGCAGCGTCGGGTACGTCGTCAGCCAGGGCACCTGCGCGTGGAGCTGGGTCGGCCCCACCCGCTCGCGGGTGAGCGCGCCGGCGGCGTCGTAGCTGCGGGTGGGCAGCTTGTTGCCCTCGGCGTCGAACAGGTCGCCGAAGTCGACCTCGACCTCCTCGGGCCCCTCGCACTCGCCGTGCTCGCAGTTGCACGTCTGGTAGAAGATGTTGGTCGCGTAGATCAGGCCGAAGCGCTCGCCCGGGTGGAAGTGCCCAAGGGCGTCGCGGTGGGGCAGCAGCGGCGGATACTCGGGGAAGGGGTAGAGGATCTCGGTGCGCTCGTCCGAGGTCTCGGTCACGGCGTGCTTCAGCTGGCCCAGGCTGCTGATCGTGCGCACCTCGCCCTCGAGCGTCACCGCGGTCAGGTTGGGCATGCTCATGATGAGCGGGCTCAGCACCTCCTCGGTCAGCTCGCAGGCGAAGGGGTTGAGCCCCGGGATATGGAACTGATCGGGCCGCGGCACCCGACTGCCATCCATCGGCGTGAGGTTGCCCTCGTACTGCTGCTGGCACTCGTCCGGCAGCCGCGGCGGGGTGAAGTAGTCGGTGTCGAAGCCCAGATCGGCGACGTGCCAGCTCACCACCCGCGTGCCCTCGGTGTCGGCGTGATCCTGCACGTAGAGCGGCACCGTGTTGCCGATGCGGTGCAGCATCACGTCCTCGTCGTCGAGGCTGCCATCCGCGACGTGCTCCAGCGTCTCGTCGTGGGGCTTGTCCATCAGGTGACCGCTCAGGCCGCGGCAGATGCGCGGGTGGCTGTGCGCGTCCAACTCGTTGCCCGCCCGGTCCTCGAGCCCGGTCATGCGGTCCATCAGGTGGTTGGCCTCGTCCTGGGTCAGCTTCTTGGGCGACCAACTCGGGTAGCCCAGCGCGTCGGTGCCCTCACTGCCATAGAAGTCGCTGAGCGAGGCCAGCGGGCAGTCGACCACCGGCGGCATGCCGTTGTCCTGCGGCGCGGCGGGATCCATGTTCTGGATGGTGAACTCCACCCAGATCTGTCGCTCCTGGCTGAAGCCGGCCGCGATGTTGTGGCCACCGTTGACGTTGGTCAGCCACACCTTCACCGGCAGGCTGCACGCGCCGTCGCCCTCGACGTCGCAGTTGGCCGCGTCGTCCCGCTTCAGCACCTCGGGCGTGCCCGCCAGCGAAATGGACACCGCGTTGGCCAGGTTGTCGGTGCGGCGGCGATCGAGGGCCATCGGCAGCCCGTAGATCGGGTCCATCGCGTCCTCGACCTGGTGCGGCAGGCTGGTCGACGGGAAGGGCGTCGCGGGGGCCATCTGCAAAAGCAAGGGGTCGATCGGCACCAGCGAGCCCAGCGCGATGTCCACGCCGGTCATGTTGTGCGTGCTGATCCGCGCGCGCCGATGGATCCGTTCGTTGGAGCGGGCGCCGGCGGTGGCGGCGAGCACACCGCAGTCGCCGTTGGCGTCGCAGTCGTCGGGGTGGGTGTAGATGCCCGGGGAGGTGCCGGGGGGCGCGTAGGGGAACAGCGACATGTGGCAGTCCTGGCAGACCACCCGTCGCGCCGAGCCATCGGCGTTGCGATACGGGTTGTCCGGAAACTGCAGCCGCGGATCGTTCTCGGCGCCGCGCCGCGCCGGGTGCAGGTTCAGCCCGCTGATGTACCACTCGGTGTACAGGTTCTCGAGCCGCAGGAAGGGCTCGTTGTGCACGGGCTCCAGGTTGTCGTTGCGCTCTACCTGGAAGTTGGGGTCGTCGGGCGACAGCCCCATGTTCGACAGGTCGATCAGGCCCACCTCGGGCTGGCCCGGCACGGGCTGAAGGATCGTCTCGGGCGCGGGCTGCAGGCGCACGTCGTGGCAGGTGCCGCAGAACTGTGAGGACTTGATGAACGGCGCGACGTCCGCCGGCTGATCCTCGAAGGGGCGCCCGTCCGCGTAGCGGGCGCGGTTGTAGTTGCGCGCTTCCTCGGACGCGCCGCTCGACACGCCGTGGGCGGTGTTGGTCGCGACGAGCTGCTCACCCTCGGGGCCGTCGACCGGGAAGGGGCCGTAGCGCGTCGAGCCCGTGCGCTCGAGCACCAGCGCGATGTTGGCGACGTTGGTCTCGACGAAGGGCTCGCCGTGGGGATCCTGGCCCCGCGAGCGCCGCACGCAGCGGCCGCGGAACGCGAACATGCCCTTCTCGCCGGCGCACTCCTCGAACTGGCGCGCCGCGCACGCCGCGGGCTCCTCGCCGTCGATGCACGCCGTGTAGCCGGGCTCGGGGGGGGGCGTGTTGCGATCGTCGTGCGGGATGCCCACCTTGTGGCAGTCATCGCAGCTGATGCCCTGGAAGCTGAGCAGGCGCTGGTTGGTCGGATCGTCCGCGCCGCCCGCCGCGGCCGCGGCCAGCTCGATGGCGCGGCCCACGGGCATCACCAGATCCTCGTTGTCCGCGGGGAAGGGCACCTCGCGGTCCAGGTCGTCGGGCTGCCCGAAGAAGCCCTGGCGCAGCGTGGCGTTGATGTCCAACTTGCCGTCCCGGTAGGCACCCAGCGACGGCGCGTGGCAGGTCATGCACAGCAGGTTGCGCCGAAACAGCGGGAAGCCCGCCGGCGGGGGCAGGTGCGACGCCCAGTAGTTGGCGGTCAGCTCCAGCGCCTGGAAGCTGCCGTCCAGGCCCGAGCCGTAGTTGTGCGACGAGCCGGCCCACTCCATCACCTGCCGCGGATGGCACGACGAGCAGCTCTGCGGCTGATCGGCGGGCATCAGCGTCGGCAGCGAGGCGTCCACATCCTGCAGCGAGGGCTCGTCACCCTCGCAGCCGCTGGCCATGAGCCCAAAGACGCCCACCAGGGCCAGCACCCAACGCCGTCCGCTCATCGCCGTGTCTCCTTGGAGTCGCGCCGCGGCGCGCCCGCCCATCACCCGCCGCGCCACGCTCACAGGTGCCCTTCGAGGGCGATCCGCACGCCGTGGAAGGGCTCGACCCAACGGCTGAAGACCGTGGAGTCGCGCGCGAACTCGTAAGCGCCGCGCACGCTGGTCCATTCCGTGAACGCCCACTGGACCTGGGCCCCGATGCCCCCGGCGCGCTCGTCCGTGTCGTCGATGAAGCGGTTCCCGAGTACCCATATGTCCTGATAGGCGTGAATTCCGGCCGTAAAGATACGCCCGCCGAGCACTCGGTTGCCAACGACGCGCCGGCCACGGGCGTAGCGCACGCCGGCCGAGATGTTGTGGGCGACGCGCTCACCGCCGGCGCCCGCGTCGTCGAAGTGCTCCTCGTCGGTGCGGTCGTAGCGGGTGCCGCCGTAGCTGAGCTCGAGCTCGAGCCCCGACTGGGCGTCGAAGGGCAGATCGTAGTACCCCCCGAGCCCCCACCGGACCTGATTGGCGTCGTAGGGGGTGAGGTTGGCCGCCTCGCCGTGCGTCGCGCGCACGCCGACCTGGGGCACCAGGTTGAAGCCGTCGGTCAGCGCCAGCTCGAGCGTGGCCTGGCCGTCGGTGAAGGGCTGGCGGTCGGCGATGTTCAGCCGCAGCGCCTCGTAGGTCGTGTTGCGGTCGCGGCGCACCACGCCCCGTCCACCGGCCAGGTCATAGCTGAGGTCGCGGCCGATCTTCTCGTCGACGTCCACCAGCAGGGTCGAGGCGCCCAGGGCCCAGCGCAGCGCGCCGCGCACGTGGCTCACCTCGGGGGCGACGAGCGAGGCGCGCAGGCTGACCAGGACCTCACGCGTGATGTCGTAGAAGGCGCCCACCTCGGCCAGGTGCACAGTGTAGTCCACCGTCTCCTCGCCCGGCACCAGGCGCACCGTGTCTCGGCGATCGAGCGTCAGCTCCCGGGTGAAGTACAGGTACTCCGCCCGCAGGCTGAGGCCCTGGCGTCCGCCCAGGGCGTAGGCCAGATCGAGCCCC
>CALBMW010000905.1 GCA_937896275.1 uncultured Myxococcales bacterium | reverse complement strand
CGGATGGCGGGGCGGGCGTGGCAGGGCAGGACGGCGCGGCGACGCCGTGTGCGCGGCCGCTGCGCCTGCGCATCGAGGCTGTGGACGCCTGGGGCCGTCGACCGCCGGGCGCCGAGGCGACGCTGCGCCTGGGAGTCGGCGCCGAGGTCGAGTTGGGCCGGGCGGGCAACTGGACCGGATCGGTGACAGCGCAGGATCACGAGGCGGCGCAGGTCACCCTGAGCTGGGACGGCGGCGCGACGCCCAACGCGCTGAGCGTCGAGGGGGCGACCTTCGCGTTGACGGGGCTCGAGCCCGGCCCCGACGGTGACGGGTGCGGGGCCACGCTGGTGGCCTTGATCGGCCTGGAGCACGACTGGTTCGCGTCGTCCGCGCGCCCCTGGTGGGCCGGCGAGCGCCCCGTGCTCTACGACGTGAGCGAGGACGCGTGGGCGGCGGTGTCGGCCCGCGTGCGGGCCGCGCGCCGGACGGTCCTGTGGACGACGTGGTGGTGGAGCAGCGACGCCCTGCTGACGCGACCCGCGGACGCGGCGGCGGCCAGCGACGAGGCCTGGGGCGCTGACACCGCGCTGGGGTCGCTCGAGGCGACCGCGCCGTCGGTGCGGGTGCGCGTGTTGGTGAACCAGTTCCTGGGTGGCTTCGATGGGGCCGCGTTCCTGACCACGGACGCAGCGCTTCGCGCGCACGGCATGGATCACGAGGACCACATCGAGGCGATGACCCGCGGCAACCCCGAGCCGGTCCCCGTGCAGGGCGACTACGGGGGTCAGCCGGCGCCGGTCGACTTCGAGGCGCGGGTGCGGTCGCGGCCCGAGTGGGCAGACGTTGATTTCGGCCCGGCGTCGCGGGAGCAGGCGCAGGCCGTCGACCTCGACGCGGTGGCGAGCTACCACCTCAAGTCCGTCGTGATCGACGGCGAGACGGCCTTCGTGATGGGCATGAACACGCAGACCGACTACTGGGACACGGCCGAGCACCGCGTCTTCGAGCCGCGGCGCATGCCCACCCGCAGCACGATGGAGGCTCGCGCCGCCGTGGCCGCGCGCGCCGAGCTGCCGGAGTACCGACCGTTTCGCGACTTCGCGCTGCGCGTCGAGGGCCCGACGGCGGTCGAGGTGAGCGCGGTGCTGTCCGTCCTCTGGAACACCGCCCGCGGTGAGGGGGCGCCCTTCAGCGAGGACGCGACCGAGGCCGCGGTGCCGGTGGCGACCGGGACGCTGACGGGCGCCGCCGCGACCCAGGTGCAGGCGACGCTGCCGCCGCCCGTGCGGGAGATGTCGATCCTGGAGGGGCAGCGCAAGGCCATCCGCCAAGCCCACGACTATATCTTGATCGAGGACCAGTACTGGCGCGCCACGCGCCTGCTCGACGACCTGATCGCGGCGCTCGAGGCGAACCCCGCCCTGGTGTTGATGGTGGCCACGCAGGCGGTGGGCGAGGCGGACGGGGGCAAGAAGTGGACGATCTTCATGGACGAGCGCCTGCGCGAGGTGGCGGGCGATCGCTACCTGCTCGTCCAGCTTCGGGCCTTCGACGTGCAGACGCGCGTCGAGGCCGCCGACGAACGCGCGCACCTGCGCGACATCCCGTTCTTCATCCACAGCAAGCTGATGGTCGTGGACGACACCTGGGTCGGTGTCGGCAGCGCCAACAAGAACAACCGCAGCCTGCTCTACGACGGCGAGTTGGCCGTCGCGACGCTCGATCCGACCTTCGCGCGCGACGTGCGCGATCGGGTGCTCAGCGCCTGGGTCAGCCCCTTGCGGGCCGACCGTCTGGGCGATGACATGCGCGCCAACCTGGCGGTGGTGCGCGAGGTGGCGGGGGGCAATCAGAAGGTGGTCGAGCAGTGGCGAGAGCGGCTGCCGGGCCTCTCGGACGCCGACATCGAGGCCGACCGGGCGCTGGCGCCGCTGGGCTTCGTGTTTCCCTATGTGCCGAGCGGGCCGTACGCGCTGGATCCTGGGCCGGACGTCTTCTGACGGCGGCGCCCCGAGGGCGTGGGGGAGGCTCCTAGAGGGTGTTTAGAAGCAGAGGTTGGCGCAGTTGTCGGGGTTGGCGCGCCATCGGCCGCAGGACTCGCCTGCGGTGGCCATGAAGCGGGACGTCCAAGCGCCCGCCCCGTAGCTCCACACGTCGTTGACCGCACCGCAGTCGGTCTTGCCACCGAACACGAGCGCGCGTTCGCAGGTGGGCGACCAGACCATCGCGTGCGCGTTGCGCCGCTCCGGCAAGCCGCGGTCGATGGTCGTGAAGTCGGCCGGGAAGTCGCAGAAGCCGTTGGCAGGCGCGTTGAACGCGTCGCCCTCGGTGAGCGCCGTCCATGTGTTGGCGTCGGGGTCGAAGGTCCAGGCGTCGTTGCGGTTGCCCAGGGTCTGGTCGTCGTGGCCGGCGAAGAGCAGATAGACGTCAGCCGCCGTGTCGTGCACGAAGGTGCTCCAGAACCGGCCCTGCGGTGCGTCGGCGGGCGCGTTGTTCAGGACCGTCCACGCGCCCGACTCGGGGTCGAGGGCCCAGACGTCGCCGTAGTACCGCGCGTTGTTGGCGAAGAGCGTCTCGTCGGCGCCCCCGAAGAGCACCAGTCGGTCGCGCTGCGCGTCGTAGATCAGGTTGTGGAACAGCCGCGCGTGCGGCGGCTGACCGGACGTCTGCACGGCCGTCCAGGTCTGATCGGCCGGGTCGAACTTCCACACGTCGATGAGGGCGTGCACGTTCAGGCCGGTCTGGTCGCTGCCGCCGACGACCCAGAAGACGCCGCGCTCGTCATCCCAGGCCATGCCGAAGTTCACGCGCGCGCTGGGCGGCGCGTTGGTGGCCGGCACCTCGGCCCAGGTGCGATCGGTGGTGTCGAAGCGCCACACGTCGTTGAACAGGACGTAGCCCGTGTTGGAGCCGGGCGGACGCGCGCGACCGCCGAAGATCCAGACGCCGCCGTCGCCATAGACCTGCCCGTGCCGGCCGCGGCCCGGCGGGGCGACGGGCGTGGCGGCCTTCGCCCAGGGTCCGCAGGCGTTGTCGTAGTCGTAGAAGATCCAGGTGTCCTGGAGGTAGCTGTAGCTCGGGAATCCGCAGTTCATGGGGACCGCGGTGTTGCCCCCGAAGACGATCATCTCGAGTCGGTCCGGGTCGTAGGCGGCCGCGTGCTCATTCATCACCGGCGGGGCCACGCCGTCCTCTCCGTCGCAGGGGGCGTCGGGGGGGGGTTGGCACGGTCCGCCGGCGCTGCCTGCCTGGCCGCCCGAGCCGCCATCGGCCTCTCCGCCCGCGCCGCCATCGGCCTCGCCGCCCGTC
>CALBMW010000904.1 GCA_937896275.1 uncultured Myxococcales bacterium | reverse complement strand
AGGTCGCGAAGAACTACTTCCTGTTCCAGGACACCCGTGGCACCGGGCGCTGGTTGTTTCAGGCGTGGGACATGGATCTGACCTTCGGCCGCAGCTACCAGGGCGCCGTCCTCAATGATCAAATCTTCGCCGACGAGGACGACGTCGGCCGCGAGGGCGTCTCGCCGAGCCATCCGCTGTTCGGCGACCGCGAGCACCAGAAGTGGGACCACCTCTGGAACCGCCTCACCGACGCGCTCCTGAGCGATCCGGAGATCCGCGCGATGTACTACCGCCGGCTCCGCACGCTGATGGACGACCTGCTCGCCCCCGGGCACTACGAGGCCCGCATCGACGAGCTCGCCGCGTTGATCGCGGACGACGCCGCAGCCGACAAGTCCAAGTGGGGCCAATACGGCGTCCCGGAGACGCTCGCCCGGGCGATCACCCGCCTCCTCGACGAGTACCTGGCGGTGCGTCGGACCCATCTGTTCGTGACGCACCGGGTCGACGGCGAGATCCCGGAGGCCCAGTCCCCCACCCCGGCGATCGTCATCAACGAGCTCATGTACAACCCCTACGCAGACCCGGATGACCCGGGCCCGAACGGGGGGGCCAACGGAGGCGACCGGGAGTTCGTCGAGCTCTACAACCCGTCGCTCACCGAGGCGGTCGACCTGTCGGGCTGGCTGCTCGACGGCGTCGGCCTCTCGGTCCCGTCAGGCACGGTGCTGCTGCCCGGCGCCTACCTGGTCGTGGTCCGAAATGACGTCGCGTTTCGCGCGCACTACGGCGGCGGCCGGTTCGTCGCGGGCCAGTACGGCGGCAAGCTGGCCGGCGGCGGCGAGCGCATCGCCCTCATCGATCGCGCGGGCAACATCATCGACGTGGTGACCTACGGCGACGAAGCCCCGTGGCCCACCACCCCCGACGGCGGCGGACCCTCTCTGGAGCTCATCGATCCGGCGCTCGACAACGACGCCCCCGCCAGCTGGAGCGCCAGCGACCTGCCCGGCGGTACGCCCGGCCAACCGAACAGCGCGCTGGCGCCCTAGCACCGTCGCGTGCCCAGCGGCCGGGCTTCGGCTGACCGCACGCCCAAACCATCGAACGCGCCATGAGGGAGGGACGACGATGAGCGGAATGGAGACCTTGGCGAGCTGCGTGGGGGTCGACGGCGCGGCGCGGATGCGGGCGCTGGCAGAGGGCTTCGGCCCCTACCGCACCTATGTCTCCGCACCCCAGCAGGACGGGATCGGCCGGGGCCTGGTGCGCAGGCACGACGCCCTCATGAACCATGTCATGTCGCGCGCGCGGGAGGGCGTGAACGAGGACCTCCAGGACCTGAGCGCGCGCATCAACCTGCTCCGGGGCACCTACGCCGAGGGGGGACGCATCTTCGCGCCGGGCTGCGAGGTCCTGCTCGACCACCCGGGCTTTCGCCAGGCCGCGCACCGCCTCTCGGGGAGAGCGATCGTGGTGCCGACGATGCTGTACGCGAACATCCTGCTGCCCGGCCAGGAGCTGCCGCTGCACACGGACACCCCTGCGTTTCGGGGCCTCGACCAGACGAACGCGCCCGAGTGGCTGCTGGTCTGCATGGGACACTCGGGACTCTTCGAGGACTGGCGGACGCCCATGATCGGCGCGGTGTCGTTCTTCGGCGGCTGCGAGGGCGGGGACCTGGTGTGCTTCCCGAACGGGGTGGACGGGCCGCAGGTGCGCACGCCGGCGGCGGACGACACCGCCATCGTCCTCGACTCCGAGGGTGTCTTCCACGGCGTGGCGCGGGTGGGCGGCGCCGACCATCCGGCGCCGCCGAGCGAGATCGGCATGGAGATCCAGCACGTCGGTGGGGACGGTTGGGTCGTCCGGTCGCGCGGCAAGGACGTCGCGGAGTATCGCTGGGGGCAGTTCCGATTCTCGGTGCAGTGGAAGGCCAAGTGCTACCGGAGCGAGGCGGACCGCGCGGGCGCGGACGGCATCGCGCGGGAGGCCGCCGAGGCGACGATGGTCGAGGATCTTCGTCGGCGCGGCGCCCTGGGGGACGCGTTGCCCAACGAGACGGAGCTGGCCTTGCGCATGATCCAGACCTACGTCCGCTTTCCCGCAGGCGCCCTCCACTGAGCGTCGGGGCCGGCGCTCCTGCGCCATGAGGGTTGACGGAGCACGGCGTCAGGGGATGAAGTGAGGCCCATGCAGCCCGACCACCACCCGCCGCGCCGCCCCTGGCGCCGGTCGTTCCGAGGTGCGCCATGAGCGTCGTGCGCGCGCGCCTGAGCCCCGAGGCCCTGCCCCCGGCGGACGACGCGGAGGCGATCGCGGCGGCGCTGGCCTGGGTTGGGCTCAGCCGCGCGGAGCTCTACGACGCCTTCATGGGGCGGCTCGACGAGGTGGACGAGGTCCTCGACTTCCTGGAACGCGAGGCGCCCGCGCGGCGACCACTCGACGTGCTGGACGTGGGATGCGGCACCGGACGCCTGTTGGCGGGCCTGGGCGTTCACCTGGGCGGTCGCGTGGTCGGGTTGGAGCCCGATCCCGGCTACGCCGCGGCCGCGCGCGCGCGTGCCCCCGAGGCCGAGGTGCGCGTCGGCGGCGTCGGCGCCCTCAGCGACGAGGCGGGCTTCGACATGGTCGTGATGATCAACGGTCCCTTCGTCTACCTGCCGGACGCGGCGGCGCGCGCCCAGGCCCTGGCCAACGCCCGTCGCGCGCTGCGACCGGGTGGCGTGCTGGTGATCGACGCGCCCAACTTCGTGCGCTACCTGGTCGACTACAGCTACCCACGGGTGCAGCGCGAGGTGGTGGGGGGCGTGCGCTGCCGGCGCCAGCCGAGGCATGCCATCGACGTCGACGGCGGCCGGTGGATCCACCAGGACACCCTGACGCTCGAGGCGCCCGACGGCCGCGCGGCGTCCTACACCGAGCGCTTCGACTTCGCCATCCTCACCGCCGCCGATCTGCGCGCGTCGATGGCCGCCGCGGGGTTCACCGCGGTCACCGGCTTCCGCGCCTGGGACGCCGCCCGACCCGGGCGGTGCGACGGCGCGCGGCTGCTGGCCGTCGGGCGCGTGCCTTCGATCTGATGCCTCCGTTGACACCCGGCGTCGCGCCGTCCCATGCTCCGCCCATGAAGGCGACCCTGAATGCGGCGGTGTTTCAGTCCTGGCCCATGGACGCGCCACCGCCGGCCGACGCGCTCGATCTGCTGGCGCGGCTGCACGCGGGCGAGCTCTTCGTCTTTCGCCGCCCGGCGCCCGCAGAGCGACTGGCCCTCGACGTCCGGCAGCGCCTGCAGGCCGCGCTGTGCCCCGACGACGACGTCGAGCACGTACCGCGGGTGCCCGATCCCCTGCCCCGCCTGAAGCGCCTTCGCGCCGTCCTCGGCGGCAGCCCCTTCGTGCGTCGGACCGTGGTCGAGGTGTTGGGCGCGCTGGGCCTCCCCGAGCGGACCCTGGTCGACGATCTGCGCCTGCGCCTCGTCAGCCAAGGCGCCGAGGACCGTCCCGAGGCCGCCCCGGTGTACGTGATGCATCGCGACACCTGGTACGGCTGCCCGCAGACCCAGATCAATGCCTGGATCCCGCTCTTCGACACGGGCCCCGAGCAGGCCTTCTCGTTCTTCCCGCGGTGGTTCGACCGTCCCGTGCCCAACAGCTCGGCGCAGTTCGACTATGCGACGTGGATGGAGCAGGTGGGGTGGCACGGCGAGACAAACGTGGAGAGCTATCCTCAGCCGACGCTGCCCATCGACCCCGGGCCGGCCGTGCGCTTCGGCTTCGCCGCGGGCGACGTGCTGCTGTTCTCGGCCGCGCAGCTTCATCAGACGCAGCCCAACCCGGTGCCCGGCACCACGCGCTACAGCGTGGACTTTCGCTTCGTGCTCCCGGGCGGCCCCAGCGCGCCCAACGCGGACAACGCGTCGCGGGGGGCCGAGGAGCGGGTGCGTCAGTCCTTTCGGGCGATCGGCGCGCCGGACTGAGCCTTGCCCGGAGGCGTCTCGTCGGGCGGCGCGGCCAGCAGCCCCTCGATGGCGCGCACTGCGCCCGCGAAGCGCGCATCGTCCGTCCCCTCCAACACCATGCAGGTCGCCTCGGGATAGGTCGCTCGGCAACGCTCGAAGAAGCGCCAACGATCGGCGGCGTCGGGCTGGTAGCGCACAGGATCGGGTTGCCAGTCGAGGCGCGGCGCGAGCAGCAGCGTCACGCCATAGGTCCGGGTCGCCCCCAGCGCGACGACCGCGGGGGCCACCGTGCCGAACAGCGCCTCGGACCACAACGCGGTGAGCGTCGGATCCGTGTCGCAGATCAGCACGCGGTTGGCCCGCTCGGCGGTGGCCTGCTCGTCGGCGGCCTGGGCCTGAGCGATGAGCGTGAGGTCGGCCGGCGTCACGCGGCCACCGCGAGACTCGAGCAGCGTGCGTGCGTACTCGGGGACCCAGACCGTCTCGAAGTGTTGGGCCAGGCGGCGCGCGAGCGTCGTCTTGCCTGCGCTCTCGGGGCCGACCACCCGGACCCGTCGGACGAACCAGGGGCGCACGCAGGACGGCAGATCCGCCCAGCGTCCCATCGGATCGGCGCGCACCGCGGTGCCACGCGCGCCGGTCGGATCGCGCCCGCGGTCGAGAGGGACGAAGCGCGCGCCGAGCTCGCTGGCCAGGCGCTCACCATAGGGCTCGCCGGCGACGACGAGGTCGATGGGACCGCGGACGACGCGGCGCAGCGCGGCGCGCCAGAGCGACCAGAAGTCGGGGTGCTCGGCTGGATCTTGGGGCAGCAGGTCGGGAAGGTGGACGACCTCGGCGTCAGA
>CALBMW010000903.1 GCA_937896275.1 uncultured Myxococcales bacterium | reverse complement strand
CGGGGGCTCAGCGTCCGGGACCCCCATGTCCAGCCTCGGCTCATCGTCCACGAGAGGATCGCTGTGATCCACGAGCAGCTCCTGCCCGTCGGGTCGGCCGTCCCCGTCGGTGTCGGGGTCCTCGGGATCGGTCCCGCGCAGCGCCTCCTCGGCGTCGGGGATCCGGTCCAGGTCGGTGTCGATGGGCCGCCAGAAGCACGCGAAGGCGCCACCCGGGTCATCGGGCAGCGGCTCCAACTCGTCGGTGAACGACACCACCGGCCAACCGAAAGGGTCGGGCCGCGCCCCGATCCGCAGGTAGGTGTGGCGCCGACCTCGGTCATCTTGGAACTCGAGGTGCTCCCAGGTCGGATCGCCGGGCAGGCCCAGGTAGAGCCGCAGCCCCTCGCGGTCGCCGAAGAGCGGGCTGCGCAGACGCTCGCGCGCGGCGGCCAGGACCATCCCTCCGGCGAGCTGGGTGATCCCGTGCGTTCCGCCCACCCACTCGTCGTCGATGGCCGCGGTGGTCAGGGCCCCCGGCAGGTGGCCACGGGTCAGCATGAACCCGTCGTCGCTGCCCAGGTTGCGGTAGTTGCGGTGGGCGACGTCCTGGGCCGGGACGTTCTGCGGGACCAACCCGTGCGTCACCCAGACCTCGCCGTCGCGGCGCACGCTCACGCGGGGGCGAAAGCCCGTGGCGAAGTCGTTGGCCTCGATGACCTCCGTGCGCCAACCGCCCGCCGCGGTCGAGTAGGTGACCTTCAGTCGACGCGCCTCCACATCGCGGTGAGCCAGGACCAGCATGTCGCCGACGACGCCCGCGGCCACCTCGACGCCCACGTCGTGCCCCTCTTCCGCGTGCGCCACCTGCACCGCCCACGCGTCGTCCCCGGTGCGCGTGGCGACCTGGAGCTGACCCGCGTCGTGGAAGGCCACCGTGAGCCGCCCCCGCCAGGTCGTCAGCGCGCAGAAGTCACCCGCGCCGCTGCCCGCCTGAACCAGCTCCGGGATCCACGTGCCGTCGGGTTCGCGTCCGGCCACGCGCAGGCCGGGCTCGCGCGGGTCATAGGCGCAGATGTAGGGCACGTCGTCGATCAGCAACAGGTCGGTGTCGACGACCTCGTCGGTGCCGATGCGGCTGGCGCGCGGAAACACGACCTCGTGGGTGAGCGCGCCGCCGGGCCCGACGATGGTGTGCACGACGTCACCCCGAATGCGGCGCACGCGCGACAGATGCAGGTCGCCCAGGCTGTCGACCTCGAGGTCGAGCCCGTAGGCCGCGTCGCCCTCGGGCAGACAGGTGCGCTCGAGATCGTCGCGGGCCTGTGCGCCGGGCGCGCAGGCCGAGACCGCCGCGACGGCCGCGATGAGGGTCGACGTCCAGTTCACGCGGTCTCCTTGTGTCGGTGTGTGGGAGCCTGCCGAACGGTCACCGCGCCCGAAACAGTGAAGGGCGGGTCGGGGCGGCTCGCGCCGGCTTTGCGTGGGCACCCGCGATGCTGACAGAATGCCCCACCTCA
Organism: uncultured Myxococcales bacterium; assembly: GCA_937896275.1. Lineage (GTDB taxonomy): Bacteria > Myxococcota_A > Bradymonadia > UBA7976 > UBA1532 > JACKDN01. The sequence goes on along the minus strand of CALBMW010000903.1, from coordinate 4,012 downwards.
ACACGAACCGAGGGTGTCGATGCGCCGCCTCATCACGTCATTCGCCGTCCTGGCGCTGCTGTCCCCGCTCGGCTGCCTGCCCGAGGAGTCGTCCGACCCCCGACCCGCTCGCCCACGCGCCGACGCGGCCACGCCCGACGCGACCGGGCCCGACGCCGGCACCCTGACCCACGACGCCGACGCGCCGCTCCCCGACGCCGCAGATCCCGACGCGGCGCTCCCCGGCGCGGACGGCGCGGTCGAGCCCGACGCGACCCCGATACCGCCCAGCGGCGCGGCCTGTCGCTACCCCATCGACTGCCCCTACGGCGACTGCGTCGAGGGCGCCTGCTTCAACGACCGGCCCACGCGCTGCACCAGCGGTCGGGACGACGAGTGCCCCGAAGGCGAGACCTGCGGCGGCTTCCAGCGTCGCTTCTACTGCCTGACCGACTGCGAGCTCGACGAGGCCTGCCCACGTCGGCCGCGCCCCTGCCGCGCCCACTCGGACTGCCCCTTCGGCACCAGCTGCCACGACGCGCTGTGCAAGAACGACTGCGTCACCGATCTGGACTGCCCGAGCGAAGGCCACTGCATCGACGGCACGTGCCTGCCCTTTCCCGATGACGTCCTGGTCGGCGCGCCGCCCGCCCCGGTCGGCCAGCCGGGCCAACTGTTCGCGGGCTCGGCGGTCCGACCGATGAACTACCCGATGGGCGTCTCGATGGCCGGCTTCGGCGGACGCCCCGGGCCGGAGACTCCCTACCAGCTCGCCCTCGGCGGCAGCGACCGCGTGTTCGAGGCGCTCGACGTGCGGGTCATCGCGATGGCGACAGACGCGGAGACGTTGATCCTGATGCGGGTGCCGCTGTGCTGGTCGACGGACTACATCCTGGCGCTGACCGCGCAGAAGCTGCAGGCGCTGACGACCGACGCGGAGCACCCGGACGGCATCAACTACGACGGCAAGATCATCACCAGCGCGCCGCACAGCCACAGCGAGCCGGGGCGCTTCTGGAACCTGGTGCCCAACACCGGCTTCGGCATCTTCGGCCACGGCACCTTCTCGAAGGAGATGACCGAGCGCTACACGGACAGCTTCGCGCTGACCATCAAGGCCGCGCTCGACGACCTGCGCCCCGCCCGCGTGGGCTGGACGCTGCTCGACGCCTTCGATCCCGACTCGCGTATCCACAGCGACCGGCGCGGCGAGAGCCCCGAGTTCAAAGACGACCGCATGCTCGTGCTGCGCTTCGAGGATCTGGACGGCACGCCCATCGGGGGCGTCGTCAACTACGCCACGCACGGCACGCACATGGAGTATCCGTGGCTCACGGGCGACGCGGCGGGCGGCGTCGAGGTCGCCCTCACGGAGCGGCTGTCGGCGGCCAGCGGTGCGCCGGTGCCGGTGATGTTCTTCAACGGCAACGCGGGCGACATCAGCCCGCGCGGGGACGACGGCACCTCGGTGGACTGGGGCAAGATGCAGGCGGTGGGGCACCGCGTGTGGGCGCCCTTCGAGCGCGCCTGGCAGGCCGCGACGCCGCGGGCGGACGTAAGGCTCGAGGTCGTCACGCGCCGCATCCCGGTCACCTACGAGGGGATGGGCTATGACCTCAGCGTGCCGGACTTCCGCGCGCCCGACGGGCGGCCCCAGATCTATGGGGCGTTTCAGTGCGTGGCCGACTCGCTGGGGGCGGAGGCGCCGCCCTACATGGACCCGCTGCTCGGCTGCCGGCTGAACATCGAGACCTTCATCCACACGCCCATCGTGCAGCAGCACAAGACCACCCTGACGGCCTTCCGGCTCGACGTGTGTCCTGCGCGCGGCGCCGACTGCGACACGGGACCGCTGGTGGTGGTCACCCTGCCCGGCGAGTCCACGTCGAGGCTCGGCGTGCACCTGTCCGAGATGATCGAGGCCGACGCGGACGCCGCCGGCGAGCCCGATACGCGCGTGATGAACTTCGGCTACAGCCAGAACCACCACCTGTACCTGCTCGAGGAGGATGACTGGCGGCGCGGCGGCTATGAGGCGGCGCAGAACCTGTGGGGCTGGAAGTTCGGTGCATTCATTCAGGAAAGCAGCCGCGCGCTCGCCACCCAGCTGTTCACCGCCGAGCGCGAGGACAACGACACGGGCATCAAGCCGACCTGGTGGCCGAACCTGACCGACGACACCGTGGCGCCGACCGAGACCACCGGGACGCCGGGCGCGACGGTGATGGCGCCGCCCGCGAGCGTGCAGCGCGGGGCGCTCGTCGAGGTCCGTTGGACGGGCGGCCATCCGGGCGTGGACCAGCCCACGGTGTGGTTGGAGCGCGAGGGCGGCGGCGGCTTCGAGCCGGTGATGCGCCCCGGCGGTCTGCCCTTCGACCACGGCGGCTTCGAGAGCCTCACGATCTACGCGGGCGACTACCAGGCGGACCACACCTGGGGGGGCCGCTGGGAGTTGCCCTTCGATCTGCCGGTGGGCACCTATCGCTTGTCCGCGGAAGGGCATCACCAAAGGGGGGGTGTGGCGACGCCCTATCGCTTCGACAGCGCGGCCTTCGAGATCACGCCGGCGACGCTGGTGCTCCGCGAGGCCACCGTGGCGGCCGGCCGCATCGCGGTGAAGATCAACTACCCGAACGGACCGACCAATGACGACGGCGTGTCGCCCTTCGATGCGCTCGAGGTGCGCGGCCACTGGCTGCGCTGGGACGGCGAGCTCTCGTTCCCCGATCCGCTGAGGCGTTGGTCCTTCGTGCTGGGCGGGCCGCTGCCCCTGGCGCAGGTCGAGGTGACGGTGGGCGACGCGACGCCGACGATGACGGACGTGCAGCCGGATCAGGTCGCGGTCGATCTGATGACGTCGCGGCCGGCCGGCGGCGCGCCGGGGATCACGCACCTCGAGGGGTGGGTGACGACGCGCGTCGAGGTCGACGCCCCCCCCGAGCCGGGCCGCTACCCGGTGACGGTGCGGGACGCCTTCGGCAACGAGGGCACGGTGATGGTCGAGGTGGTCGGGGGCTGAGCGCGGGCTCTCATCAGGGCTGGGCGGCGCCCACGTCGGCTTCGGCGGTGGGCGCGGCGGCGTCGGGCATCGCGGCCGGCGTGGGGACTGGGACCGGCATCGCCACCGGCGGGGGCGCAGGGACGGGCATCGCGGCGGGCGCCCCGCCCTCGGCCGCCTTCTTCATGTTGGCGAGCCCCGTCTCGAAGTCCGCGCCGATCATGGCATCCATGTCCATGAACAACCCGAAGGCCTTGCCCACGAAGCCATTGTTGAAGTCGGACGCCCACACCACGCGCGTGCCGCTGCCGTCGGGGCTCAGCGTGAAGGTCGTCTCGTTGGTCTGGGCCCAGGGCTCGATGAACTCGAGCTTGATCTTCACGAACGCGCCCGGCTTGCTGTCGAGGATCGTCATTCGGCCCTTGCCGACCTTGTCGTTCCCCTCCCAGGCGGTCATGGCACCCACGCCGGACGCGGGGCCCTCGAAGGTCTTCTTCTGGTCGGGGTCGAGCTTGTCCCAAGGCGACCAGTCGGCCCAGCGGTGGAAGTCGTCGACGTAGCCGAAGATGACGTCGGGGGCGGCGGCGATGGTGGTCGACCGCTCGACGTGCGTGGCGTCCGGGCGGGTCGCGATGAAGGCCGCGAGGCCGCCGATGACCACCACGAGCCCCAGGAGGATCTTCTTGAGCATGGGAGTTCTCCGATTCGAGTGGCGGGGAGCCTAGCCCGCGGACCCGAGGGTGACAATCGGGTTCGACGTCCGCCCCGGTGCCCCGGCGCTGGGAGATCACTTGCCGGTCCCCGAGCGTTTCCCAGCCAACACGGCGATCCGCCGAGCACATCGCCTCCGGGCCGCCGCCCAGCCAAGGAGGCTCGCCCTGCGCAAGGCATCCATCCTGTCGTCCGTCGTCCGTCGTCCTGGCGGCCGCCCTCGCAGGCGGCAGCGCACCAAGGCCAGACGGCAGCGTGTCAAGGAGGGCAGACGGTCGACGTCGCCAGGCTGTACAGCGCGTCGCCACCGTCGGTCGAGACCAC
>CALBMW010000902.1 GCA_937896275.1 uncultured Myxococcales bacterium | reverse complement strand
CTTGCTCGAGGGCGGCGTCGCCTACCATCGGGTCGACACGGGCGAGCCGGTCGACCACACGCTCCATCGGTTCATCGGGGCGCGCTAGCAGCATGTCATTCCTCTCGCCCCTGTTGCTGGTCGGCCTGCTGGCGGCGGCCATCCCGCCCCTGCTGCACCTGATGCTGCGCCGCAAGGCCGTGCGCGTGCGCTTCCCCGCGCTCGAGTTCATCCTGCGTTCGAACCGCAAGACGGCGCGGCGCTTCCGCATCAAGCAGCTGATGCTGATGCTCGTGCGCAGCCTCCTCCTGGCCCTGCTCGCCTTCGCCGTGGCGCGGCCCTTCCTGCGGCGGGCCGACGATCCGGCGTCGGTCGCCGCCGACGCCGGCGGCACGACCGTGGTGGTGCTCGACGCCAGCTACGCCATGGGCTACCTGCTCGAGGGCGAGCGGCTGATGGATCGGGCCCGATTCCTGGCCGAGTCGCTCCTCGACGACGGCAACGGCATGGGCGCGCTGGTGGTCGCGGGCGACCGGATCAGCACACCCTTCGCCGAGCCCACCGGTGATCTGGCGGCGGTGCGGCGGGCGCTGGCCGACATCCCGGTGGGTTACCGATCGGACCGGCTGACCGACGGCGTGGCCCGCGCCTACGAGGTGCTGGCCGACGCCCCACCGGGACCGCGCCGCGTTGTGGTGCTGACCACGGCGGCCGGCGCGGCCAGCGATCTGCCGCGCCCCCCGCCGGAGACGGGCGCGGGCGCGATCGCGCTGGTGCCCGTGGACGTGGCCGAGGGGCGCCCGACGCCTAACCGTGCGGTGGTGGGGGTGACGCTGAAGCCCGCGCCCGAGGTCGGCGTGGGGCAGTGGCGCGTCGACGCGCGGGTGGCCAACTTCGCGCCCGACGCCGTCGACCGCCTGCCGGTGCACGTCGAGATCGACGGTGCCGTCGCGGTGCGCGGCTTCTTGTCACTCGCGCCCGGGGAAGAGGGGCTCAAGACTTTCTATGTGCGCGCGGACGGCAAGCAGGCCACGCCAGCGGCGGTCGTGATCGAGCCCGACGCCTTGCCCGCCGATGACCGCCGGGACTTCTGGCTGCAGCCCGCGCCGCGCATGCGGGTGCTGGCCGTCAACGGCGATCCGCGACCCACGCCCTACGAGGACGAGCTCTTCTACTTCGAGCGGGCGCTGGCCCCCAACACCGCGGCCGGGGCGCGCGTGAGCCTGACGATCACCGACGTGCCCACCCTCGATCGTCATCCACTCGACGAGCACGACGTCGTGGTGCTGGCCAACGTGGGCGCCCTGCCGGCGGATCAGGCGCGGGCGCTCGAAGCCTTCGTGCGCGGCGGCGGCGGGCTGCTGGTCGCGATGGGCGACAAGGTCGCGCCGGCCGAGGCCAACGCCAGCCTGGGCGCGCTGTTGCCACGCGCCCTCCGTGACGTGCGGCAGTCCGGGGACGCGGCCGCGAGCGCCGAGGCAGGAGACCGGCGACCAGCCCGTCTCACCGTGTTCGAGCGCGGCCACCCCATCCTGCGCGCCATCCCGGACCCCGGCGGCAGCAGCCTCGGCAGCGCGCAGGCCCGACGCTACATGCTGCTCGATCCCGCGGCCGACGCCGGGGGCGAGGTCGTCATCGGCCTGGACGACGGCGCGCCCTTCCTGCTGACGCGCGGGCTGGGGCAGGGCCGCGTGGCGCTGCTGACGGGGACGCTCGACCGCGACTGGTGCGACCTGCCGATCCGCGCCGACTTCCTGCCCCTGCTGCAGCAGACCCTTCGCTACCTGACCCGCGTGGCGGACGTGGACACCACCCCGGTCGTCGTCGGGCGGCCCGCGGCGGTGCCGGTCGAGGATCCGCGGGTGCAGCGCGTGCGTGTCACGACGCCGACGGGCGAGCTGCACATCATCGAGCGACCCCGCGACGAGGGCGCCGCCTGGACCATCGACGCCACCGACCGCCCCGGCCACTATCAGGTGGCGCCCGATCCGCCGCTGCCGGGGCTGGTGGCGCTGCCTGGCTTCGCGGTGGCGCTCGATCCGGCGGGCGCCGACCTGCGCGGCGCGGC